>JASHPM010000053.1 GCA_030038115.1 Acidobacteriaceae bacterium
GGAAGCCGTGCGTAACGTTCGGCGACGCGCGCGGCGACAGAGTTGGGCGAGAAGGTCTCTTCCATACCGGGCAGCGTTGGCTGATGGGCGGACGCACGGCTGGTGCGGTTGCGATGGTCCTGGACGCGGGCGGCTATTTGACTTCTCCAGGGAGCGCCGGTGGCATCGGTGTTTTCGCGCGCAGAGACCGGCGAGGCGGGCGGGAGCGGCGGCGAATTGGGAGTTGAATCGTTCAAAGAGCCCTTTTCCATTTTCGCCCGAATCGGCCCGGGAAACTATGGGGACGCACATGCGTCTGAACGGTTATTGGGGCAGAACGCGAAATCGAAAAAGAAAGTTGCGAGGAAGCGCTGCGCGGCGCCGCGAGGTCTGCGGGATCGCGTCGCTGATTCCAGCGTGCACTCATTGGCTAACCCTCCCATGAACCTGCGCCCGCTGAGCGTGGTTCGATTGCGTCGTGCGTTCCCAGGGGCATTGCGAACGAGAACAGCGAAGCCGCCGCGCAGCCGAACAACAGCATTCCCCTTTGCTATGCTGGAGTTGCCGCGCGCATGAGAATCCGCCTGTTTTGGTGTATCACGCTGTATCTGCTGTTGCAGCCGCGGCTTTGGGCGCAGACGGTAACCACGCAGCTACCCCCTGCAGGATTGAGCGAAAGCAAAGCGACGGCAGCAGGACCGAGCGCCACCTCAGATCTGCCCGACGATCCCAGCCTGCAGAGCACCCTTCCTGAAGCGCATGTGGTGCCGCAAACACCGCAAGGTGTGCCGGTGAAGCTGGTGTACGACCACCTGGAAAGCGAATCCCTCCCGCATGCCAACCTCTACAAGCTGGACGGCGATGTGGTGATTTACTACCGCGACTACATCGTTCACGCGGACCATGCGACGTACAACGATGGAACGAGCGAGGTGGACGCGCGCGGGCACATGATGATCGATGGCGGTCCGGACGATGAGCACTTCGAGGCGGACCACGGCACGATCAACATGGACGCCGACACGGGAGATTTTTTCGACGTAGTGGGTACGCTGGGCGTGGAGCTCAATCCGCGGGGAAGGATGGTGTTCATGTCGCCGAATCCTTATGCGCTGACGGGCCGCGAGGTGCTGCAGCTGGGACAGGGAAAATACCGGGTGATTCACGGGACGATGACTTCCTGCCGGCTGCCGAAGCCGGATTGGCGGATTCTGTCACAGACGATGGAGCTGAACAACGGCGTGGCCAGGACCAGCAATGGGTTTTTCGAGATATTCAAGATACCGCTGTTTTATCTGCCGTACGTGACGCACCCGGTGGCGGAGCAGCGCGAGTCCGGGATTTTGATGCCGTACTTCGGCAACAACACCACCAAGGGGATCGTGGTGGGCGAGGGCTTTTACCTGACGCTGGGCCGCAGCGCCGATCTGACCATGGCCACGCAGTACTGGTCGAAACGCGGCTTTGCACCGAACGGGTTGTTCCGGTACAGGGGCCTGGGCGATAACTTCGCGACCGTCCGCTTTCACAGTTTGCTGGACCATGGCTACCTGGAGCCGGACGGAACGCGCCTGAATCAGGGGGGCGTGGATCTCGCGGGGGACGGGCGCTACGACTTCACACAGCACACGACGGGTGTGGTGGACGCGGAATACCTGAGTTCCTACGTGTACCGGCTGGTATTCGAAGATGACTACGCAATCGCAATTAACTCCGAAGTGAAGTCGCAGATGTTTGCGACCCATGAGGATCGCGACATGTGGGAAAGCCTGCGGGTGAACCGGTACCAGGACTTTCAAAGCTCGACCGTGGCCGGTGACGAGGTGAGGATTCTGCATCTGCCGGAGATCGACGTGGAGGCGGCGGACCGGCGGCTGGGCGGGGCGATGAGTCCTTCCCCGGTGTGGTGGGGGCTGAGCGGATCGGCGGGGGCGCTGTCGCGATTCGACTATCCGAGCTTTCGGACGTCGGCGGAGGTGCCGCGGGTGGATTTCTACCCGCGCCTGTCGATGCCATTGCACTTCGATGGCTGGACATTCCGGCCGAACGCGGCCTTGCGGGAGACGTGGTACGGAAAGAGCCAGTTTCCCGCGGAGCTGGACCAGATTCCCGTATTGCACAGTGCGGGAACGACGCGAACGGATGTGGAAACAGGGTTCGATTTTCGTCCGCCGGCGCTGGAGCGGGATTTTACAGCTCCGTGGCTGGAGCACCTGGTGGGGGGCGATGTGCGGCACACCATCGAGCCGGCGGTGAGCTACCGTTACGTGACCGGAATCAACAATTTTCAGCAGATTCTGCGCTTCGACGATGTGGACGTTGCCAGCAACACGAACGAGCTGGAGTACGGACTGACACAACGGCTGTTTCTGCGCAACTTGAAGCCACGCCCATGCACGGGCGATGAAGCGCTACCACCCCAGGGTGCCAACACCGGGCATCCTGGGGACCCCGGGCTCGGTCCTGACACGATGTGCGGCGGCGGGACGCGGGACTGGATTACGTGGCGGGTAGCGCAGGAATATTATTTTGAGCCGGACTTCGATCATGCGATCACAACCGGGACGCCGAATCCGCTGGAGACAACGCTGGATTTTACGGGCATCGATTTTCTGACCGAGGCTCGGCATAACACGCCGATAATTTCGCGTCTGAGGATGCGGACGACGACGGCAACCGATGTGGAGTGGGATCTGGATTACGACGCGAAGGAGGGGAAGATTACCTCCAGCAACATCTTCGCGGCATACCAGCACGGATTTTATCGGTTCCAGTTCGGCGATTCGTACGTGAACGTGCCGCTGGGAACGACTCCGCTGACTACGGCGGCAACACCGCCGGGCTCGCCAAACGCGCCCAATCCCTACAACCAGATTCATCTGACAGCGGTTTATGGCGCCGTGAACAAGCTGGGGCCGAGTGTGGGATTGAATGCGGCGTACGATCTGGTCCACCAGCAACTGCAATACGGGGCGGCGCAGGTACAGTACAACCTGAACTGCTGCGGGATCGATTTTCAGTATCGGAGATTCTCACTGGGATCGATCCGCGACGATTCCGAATACATGGGGAGCATCAACTTCGCGGGATTTTCGAATGTCGGCGATCTCCCGCATCGGATCAGCTTGTTCTGACCCACTCGGGCCGCCGGCTGGCGCGGCCTCGCTCAGGTTCCGCCCGGAGCGCATTCGCTCTGGCGGACAAAGGCGGAGCTGCCCGTTCAGCAGGCCAGGCGGGAACTGCGATAATAGGAAAAAGAATCGAACGGACGAAGAAGGCGGTATTTCTTGTTGAAATGGGTTTTTCCGGCGATCTGTGCGCTGGCGATGGCAGCGGCTGGGTGTATAGCACAGCAATCAGCGACGAACACGGCTACGCCGACGGCCACAGCGGCTCCGGTGGCTACGGTGGCTCCGGCGGCGCCAGTTCCCGCCGTGACGCCTGGTCTCGAGCGGAAGATCGAGATCATGATCCGGGCAGAACTGGGCGTGCCGCCTCAGTATGAGATGGCCATCGGCCCGCGGCAGAAGAGCGACGTGAACGGATATGACACCATCGCGGTGACATTTTTGCTGCCCAGTCAACCGAATCGCAAACAGACAGTGGATTTTCTGCTGTCGAAGGACTCGAGCACGCTGGCGCGGCTGTCGAAGTGGGACATTGGACCGGACCCCGCGGCGATGTTGCCGACGGAGGGCCGGCCGGTGCGCGGGAATCCGGACGCGAAAGTGATGATCGTCAATTTCGACGATCTGGAGTGCCCATACTGCGCGCAGATGAACGCGGAGTTCTTTCCGGCGACGCTGGACCGTTACAAGGGGCTGGTGAAGTTTGTTTATATGGATTATCCGCTGGTGGAAATCCACCCCTGGGCGATGCACGCAGCGGTGAACGCGAACTGCCTGGCGGCACAGAACGGGACGGCGTACTGGAATTACGTCGATTATCTGCACACACACGGGCAGGACATAAGCGGGCCGGACAATAATCTGGCGAAGTCGACGGCAATGCTGGACAAGCTGGCGGATCTGGAGGGCACGCGGGAAGAGCTGAACGCGGCGAAGCTGGATGCATGCGTGGCGAAACAGGACGACAGCAGGATTTTGGCGGAGATGAGAGCCGGCGATAAAGCGGGAGTGAACGCAACGCCGACATTTTTTGTAAGTGGAGAGCGCTGGGCGGGAGAGCTGGAGGAACATCAGCTGTGGATCATGATCGACCGGGCGCTTAAGGAGCAGGGGATTGCGGTACCGGCTCCGGCGCCGCCAGCCGCGACTCCGCAGCCCGCGGCGAAGCCGGGGAAATGAGCCTATGCAGAGAGCGGGGGCCGCATTTATTCTGAAACGTAAGCGCCGCCGCCCCCGATTTACGGCGTTGCAGCAGGGAGAAATTTTTGACGTCTCAATTGGATTCAAGCGGCGCGTGGCGCGCTGATTCCTCCAATCGCAAATTCAGGCTCGCATGGCTGGCCGTGGCGCTGACACTTTGCGCCGGCTGCCAGAGAGCGCATGACGCGAACACGGTGGCCACGGTGAATGGCAAGCCGATCCTGCGCTCCGAAGTGGAAACGATTTTCCAGAACAATCTGGGCGAGTCGCATCAGACGCCGTCGAATGTGCAGGCGCAGATCATGCGCCTGAACATCCTGCGCCAGCTGATCGATGAGGAAATTGTGATGCAGCGGGCGGCAAAGCAAAACCTGGTGGCGACCGATGAGGAAGTATCGGATCGGCTGAATGAGATTAAGGCGCCGTTTACGCAGGAGGAGTTTCAAAAGCGTCTGGACTCACAGCATCTGACGCTGGACGATCTGAAGCGCGAGATCCGCCGGAATCGAACGGAAGAGAAGTTGTTCAACAAGGAGATTACGTCGCGTATCAACATCACGGACGCGGACATTACCAATTACTACAACGAGCACAAAGCGGACTTCAATCTGATCGAGCCGAACTACCATCTGGCGCAGATCGTGGTAACGGCCACACCAATGCCGCCACAGCAGGTGGGCAACCTGCAGAACAGCAAAGCGATGAATGAGGCCGACGCCAAACGGAAAATTGAGATGCTGCACAATCGGCTGGACAGCGGCGAGGATTTTGGCGCGCTGGCAATGAACTTCTCGGAGAATCCGAACACAGCCGGGAACGGCGGCGATATGGGATTTGTCTCGGAGTCGCAGCTGCGCGGCGATCCGGACGTTTATGCCGCGATCGCGAAGCTGAAGCCGGGACAGATCACCGATATTCTGCCGGTTTATGGCGCGCCCAACTCGAAACAGGCGGTGGGTTACGCGATCTATAAGCTGATCGACCGCGAGGCAGCGGGGCAACGCCAGCTGAACGATCCGCGGGTACAACAAGCGATCCGGCAGACGTTGCGCGACAGCCGCGAACAACTGCTGAAGAATGCGTTTCTGGAGATGCTGCGCGATCAGGCGCGCGTCGAGAACTACTACGCGGAAGAGGTTTTCAGGAACGGAGCCCAGTAGGACGGGCTGTCCAGGCAGGCTATTTCAGGGGTCGGCTGGAGAGAATCCCCTTACCTTCTTTAATGGTGTGAAGCTGGCCGGCGGCGAGCCCCGTATAGCTTTCCTTTGCGCCGCTGGGCCAGAAGATTTCGAAGTCGGCGGTGGCGGCGGCGCCGAGGCCGAAGTGCAGGCGGGGGTCGTTGACAGAAAGATAGCTGATCTGGCTGGTGACCGCCTGTGCCTGAACTTTGCCGCCGTAGTGGGCAAGCACCCGCGCGCCGATGGCGCTGCGATTGCTCTTTGTGCCTTCCAGACGAATCTTGATCCAGTGGTTGCCGGGCGGTGAGTCATTACGCAACAGGGATGGCGGCTCATTGCGGTTCATGATGAGCACATCCATGTCGCCGTCGTTATCGAAATCGCCGAAGGCGCAGCCGCGGGAGGAATCGCGCGCGGCGATGCCAGGGCCGGCTTCCTCGCCCATTTCGACGAAGGTGCCGTTGCCAAGATTTCGGAAGAGCAGCCGAGGAGTGCGGCGGGGAAAGCGAACCGGGAAGATGCTCTCGAGTTCGGGATAAACCGTGCCAGTGACGATGAGGATGTCGGGGTAACCGTCGTTGTCGAAGTCGACCAGGTCCGTTCCCCAGCAGATGTAGCGACGCTCGACGGCGAGGCCCGCCTGGGAGGAGACGTCGTCGAAGTTGCCTTTGCCGTCGTTGAGGTAGAGACCAGTGGACTGGTTGTAGAAGTGTGTGCGGACGATGTCCAGATGCCCGTCGAGGGTAAAGTCGCCGACGCCAACGCCCATGCCGCTCATGCGCTGCCCTTCGGAGGAAACGGCGATACCGCGCAGTAACGCCTCTTCGCGGAAGGTGCCGTCGTGGTTGTTCATGAGCAGGTAGCTGAAGGTCGCGTCGCAGGCGAGGAAGATGTCGGTCCAGCCATCCTCGTCGACGTCGACGGCGACGGCGGTGAGGCCGTAGGAGCCGCTGAGGGCGCCGATTCCGGACTCTTTGGAGACGTCGGTGAAGGTGCCATTACCGTTGTTGCGGAAGAGGTACTGCTTGAGCGGAGCCATGCCCATGGGGCCGCAATTGACGGGGACGCCTTCGTAATTGCAGTTGGGAATTTGCATGGATGGCTTCGGGCCGTGCACCAGATCGACATCGAGATAATTTGCGACGAAGAGGTCGAGGAGGCCGTTGCGATTGCATTCGATGAAGGTGCAGCCAGAGGCGTAGCGAATGCCTGGCTGGAGGAGGCCGGCTTTCTCAGTAACGTCGGTGAAGGTGCCGTTGCCGTTGTTTTTGTAGAGGCGGTTCTGGCCGTAGTAGGTGACGAAGAGGTCGTCGAAGCCATCGTTGTCGTAATCGGCGACGCATACGCCCATGGCCCAGCCGGCGTCCAGGAGCCCGGCTTTTTCTGTGACGTCGGTGAATGTGCCGTCGCGGTTGTTCTTATAAAGGCGATTGCTGGCGCCGGGCGGAATTCCTTCAAGGTGACGGCCGCTGAGCATGAAGATGTCCATCCAGCCATCGTTGTCATAGTCGATGAAGGCGCAGCCGGCGCCCATGACTTCAAGGATGTAGATGGACTTGTCGTTTTCGCCGTAGACGGTGGGGTGGGTGAGGCCCGCCTGTGCGCCCACATCGACGAAGCGGGAGAAAGGCGGGAGAGCAGGCTTCGCGGGTTGAGCAGATTGGGCGGCGGCACGGAGCGGGTGGACCAGCAGCGGAGGAACCACAGCAGCCGGCAGGGTGCGGAGTAAGCGTCGTCTGGTCCATGGGCTCGTCATCAGCGTCGCAAATTTGCCGGGCTTCGTCAGTTGTGGGGCTGTTGGCTCTGCGCGGCCGCCAGGTCATGGCTAAGCTGCTGCGCTTCGCTGTTCTGTGGGTCGAGATGGAGGGCGCTGGCGACCGCCTGCTGAGCTTCAGGGAACTTCGACTCCATGCCGAGGGTTGCAGCAAGGCTGATCCAGGCCTGAGTGAATGCGGGCGCGTCGCTGACGGCCTGGCGGAAATGCGATTCGGCGGCAGAGTAGTCACCGCGCCGCGATTCGAGATA
>JASHPM010000396.1 GCA_030038115.1 Acidobacteriaceae bacterium
CCTTGCGGGCAAACGCCAGCGCCGCCGCCGTGGGCTCGCCGTTTTTGAAGGCCACGCCCCACGCAGGCCCGGTCAGCTCGCGCGTCGCATCCCGCTGCCGGGCCAGCACCCCGTTCACCTGCACGGCCAGGCGGCGTGGGGTGGAGTAGCTGTGAACCTCGTGCTCCTCGCCCAGCAGCCGCTCCCGGCGCAGCAGCTCCACCACGCGCTCGGTCAGCTCCGCCTCGGCGGCCGCGATCATGCGCGCCGGAATCTCTTCCAGTCCCGCTTCGAACAGCAGGTCCGCCATCGCTATCGACCTCCCGCTCTCTGCCGTTGCACCGCCCAGGCTTTGGCCACGCCCACCACCAGGTTGCGAATCCGCGCCATCACCGCCACGCGCTCGGTCACCGAGATGGCCCCGCGCGCGTCCAGCAGGTTGAACAGGTGCGAACACTTCAGGCACAGTTCATACGCGCCCAGCACCGGAAACCGCTGCAGGGCTGCGCGTGCATCTTCATCCGCCGGCGGCGCCGCTCCGTCATGAACCAGGCGGTCGTGAATCTTTTCGCGGCGCTCCGCGGATTTCTCCGTCCTGAAGTTCTGGTGAAACGCATCCAGCAGCGCCTGGCATTCCGCCTCATACAGCCGCAGATGCTCCCACAGTTTGCCGATGTCCGCCGCCTCGAAGTTGTACACCGAAAGCTGCAGCTCTTCTTCCAGGCGAATATCGCCGTAAGTCACCGCGCGTCCGGTCTTCGGATCGATGGCCCACACGATGTCGTAAATCGAATCTACATCCTGCAGGAACGCCGCAATGCGTTCCAGCACATAGGTGATCTCGCCCGAGATGGGATCCAGATCCATCCCGCCGCACTGCTGGAAATACGTGAACTGCGTGATCTCCAGCCCGTCCAGCATCACCTGCCAGCCCACGCCCCACGCGCCGCCCACCGGCCACTCCCAGTTGTCTTCCTCAAACTTGATGTCGTGCTCGCGCAGGCGGATCCCGATCGCTTCAAGCGATTCGAGATAGACATCCTGAACGTTCACCGGCGGCGGTTTCAGGATGACCTGCAGCTGGGTGTGCTTGTACAGCCGGTTCGGATTTTCTCCGTAGCGCCCGTCCGCCGGACGCCGCGAAGGCTGGGTGTACGCAATGTCGATGGGATCCGGCCCCAGCACGCGCAGAAACGTATCGGGCGACATGGTCCCCGCGCCCACTTCCACGTCGTACGGCTGCGCCAGGACGCAGCCCCGATCCGCCCAGAAACTCTGGAGCCGCAGCAGCAGTTCCTGGAAGGTAAGAGCCTTCACTGCAACAGACGTAGTGGATGTGGTCAACGAGGACACCTGCAGTTTCTGATAATTTGCTCTTTCGATTCTATCGGCAGCGCCGCTGCGAAGCACAGGCGCGAATTCGGGCGGGCGCCTGTTTTACGCCGCCCCTCCCAATTCGGTCTTCGACCAGAATTGGGCCGACGTCATCACCGGAATCACCTCAAACTCCACCAGATCGCGCCAGTTTGCCATCCACTCGCGCAGCGCGGCTTCGTCGGCCGCCTCCATGACCTGGAAACACCTCTGGCCGGCAACGTCCACCCAGCTCGCGTGGTAGGTCACACCCGCCGGTATCATCCGCCCGCGCCGCCGGAAGCGCGCGCCCACCGGCGCCGCGTCGCCCTGCCTGAAGGATTCGATCACCATGAACAGCATGCTGCGAGTGTAACCCCGTTTCCGCCGCGAGGTGAACCGGAGCGTAAAGCATCTTCACCCTGACCCTGCGGCCGCACCGTTTCCCCGCGTCGAGACTTTCGCGAACTCCGCTGCTGCCGGGGCTATTCTCTCTCGCGCCAGCGCACACCCGCCCGCCAGCAACACCATGGGAAACATCATCATCGTGTAGCGCTGCTCCGGGTTCTCCATGGTTCCCAGCAAAATGCATCGCAGCACGATGTACGCCAGCAGCGCTGCCTCAAACGGCACCCTGCGCCGCGCAAATCCCCACACCGCCAGCCCCACATATCCCAGATTCAGCAGCCCCAGCCCGATCGCAATCGCGCTGTCCCGGGGATGATCGCCGATATCCCACCACCAGATACTCACCGGGAAGCGCTCCGTGCGCGGCCACAACCACATATCGGCAACCCTTCCCAGCGGCAGCACAAGGTAGTAATTCAGGGGCCGCTCCCGGATGCGCTCCGCGGCCAGCGCCGCGAACTTCGCGTCCAGTTGCGGCGTCACGTCCCCAAGCTCGTTGTGCTCTTCAATTAGCGCCTCGGTCTCCCGGCACTGCGCCTCGGTCGAACAGGCGCGCGCCGGCACATCCTCCGGATCGATCTGATCGTTCAGATTCCAGAACACCGTCCCGGCATCCACAAAGTTCACCGACCATGTTCGCATCCAGCGAAAAAACCCTGCCGGAACGAACTCGCCGGGATTGTTGACATACCTGGGCGCCAGCGGCTGCACCACACGGAACGTCCGGTAATTGCGAATCGTCCACGGAATCAGCGGCAGCGCCGCCAGCACTCCGGCCATCACACCCAGCCGCACGGCGCGACCCACGCCCACCGCTCGCCACCCATACCACGCGACCCCCGCGCAAAACACCGCTGTCAGCAGAACGCCATCCGGCCGCAGCAGCATCCCATACGCCATGGCTGCCGACAGCGCCAGCAGCGGCCCCAACGTTTTCGTTCTCTCTCGTGCCGCCCGCGTCACGCGCGCCAGCGCCCACATGGCCAGCGCCACGCAGAAAATCGACAGGCTCTCGGTTAAGCCCGTCACCGCGTACACCGCGGTAAACGGACAGAACACCGCCAGCAACAGCACCGCCCATCCCGCGCGCCGCGAAACTTCCTTGCAGGCGAGGTCCCACAGCAGCCAGCATCCCGTCACGTCCATCAACGCCTGGATCACCAGCGCCGCGCGCAGGTGATCCCCAAACACCGAGAAAACCGCGCCCAGAAAGAGCGGATACCCGGGCAGCCGGATCAGCGAGGGAGCGATGACTCTGCCGTTGAAAAACCCGTAGGTGCCATGCCGAAACCAGTTGTGCGCCAGCTCCGTATAGGCGGTTGTGTCATCGTCCAGCGAGAGCGGCAGCAGCAGAAAGAGGATTCGATACGCGAAGCCCGCGACGAGCACGCCCGCAACAATCCAACCCCGCCGCGTTTGCGCCCGAGCACCCCGCATTTACTTTTCGCCTCGTTGGCCGCGTATCGTTGCCGCCGAATCAACCGGAGATTCGCGGCCAGCCTCAGTCCCCGGCCGCAATCTTCTCCGTGTGCCGCGACAACTGCGCCGTACGCTCGATCTTTTCCCAGTTGAACGGCCGGCCCTCCACGGCGCGCTTCAGCGTACGGAACAGCACGATCGAGAAGATCTGCCGGTAGGCGAAGCGCTGCAGCCATACGTGGAACAGCAGCCACCCGTCGCCTCGGTTCGCCGGATGCCGCGGCTCGAGCGAGAAGGCCAGCAGCGACGTCATGAAATCGATCACCAGAAACGCCAGGAAATACACCAGCAGCTTTTCAACCGTGGCCGCGCTCGCTGTTTCCGGATGGAAGTGCCGGTCGATCAGGTACTGGACTACGCCCCAGGCGAACATGATGTCGATCAGCGGCGACACCAGCGGCAACAAAATCTGGAAGATCAGGATATTCGGCAGCGCGAAGAAACCCATGGCCGGATTCGTCCGTGCCGCGGCGCGATGCTTGAAAACCGCCTGCAGAATGCCGAACGACCAGCGGAAGCGCTGCCGCATCAAGCTGCGCGCCGTCGCCGGCGCCTCGGTAAAGGCCAGCGCATGGTCGTCGTAAATCACTTTGTAGCGGGCCTCCAGCAGGCTCATGCTCAGATCCGCATCCTCCGCCACCGTATTCACCGGATAGCAGCCCGCCTTCTTCACCGCCTCCGTCCGCCACGCGCCAAT
>JASHPM010000397.1 GCA_030038115.1 Acidobacteriaceae bacterium
TCATCAACTACCGGAGAAACGATTCGGAAGGCGAAGCGGGGCGTCTGTTCGACGAGCTGACGAATCAGTTCAGCGAGAATTCCGTATTCATGGACGTCTCCGGGATTGAGCCGGGGCGCGATTTCAGGAAGGCGATCGACGAGAGCGTGGCGACGTGCAGCGTGTTGCTGGCCCTGATCGGGCAGGACTGGCTGAACACGAAGGATGCGCAGGGGCGCAGGCGTCTGGAAGACGCGAACGATTTTGTGCGGATCGAACTGGCGTCCGCGTTGCGGCGCGACATACCGGTGGTGCCGATTCTGGTGCGGGGCGCAAAGATGCCCGGGGCAGAGCAACTGCCCGACGATTTGAAGGAGCTGGCTTACAGAAATGCGGTGGAACTGACGCACGCGCGCTGGAAGTCGGACGTGCAGGTGCTGGTTCGGGCGCTGCGGCCGTACATGGATGAGCCAGGCGGGGGCAGTTCCCCGGCACCCAGCGCGGAAACGCGGGAGGCGAATGCGGAGGCGAGCGCGAAGCACAAGGTGGAGGCCGGCTCTGCAGCGGCCGTGGCGATTGATGCGCAGATCATGGAACGCGCCGCAAAGGCACTGGCGGTGTACGTTGGTCCCATCGCCGAAGTCCTGGTGAAACGAGCGGCGAAAAAGAGCTCGTCGGCGGAAGACTTCCTTGACCGAGCAGCGAGCGAGATTGACGACGAAGCGAACCGCGCGCGCTTCCTGAAGGCGTGCCGGAGTTAGGGTTCCTGGCCGGGAGTTAGGGTTCCTGGCGGGGAGTTAGTTAGAACTGGTCTCATATACAGGCTCGTGGCTTCGGCGAGCGGCGTGAGCCCCGCTTCGGGGGCGGGTCTCATGCGTGGGCGTCCGGGGCATTACGGGTTTATGAGACCAGTTCTAGTCTTCTTCGACCATCTTCAATGCCTTGGCCAGGCTCACCTGCATGCGACTGAACGAGGCTGCAACGGTAGCGATCTCGTCTTTGCTGGTGACGCGCACCCCAGGCACGTCTTTTTCGCCGCGGCTGACGCGGTCGGCCGTGTCGGAGACCAGCTTGAGAGGCCGAATGACAAACCAGTAGACGGCCGCATCGAGCGCGAGGATGGCAAGGATCATCATGCCGACGAGGTAGAGCAACAACTGGAGCCAGGCGCGCCTGGCAGCGGCCACGGGCACGGACATGGGGACGGAGACGATCTGCGCGCCGACGATTTCGTTCAGCTTCCATCCGAATCCGTTGGCCGGGCCCCATACGTTGATCAGGGCTGGGGGCGCCGTGGATTCACTGCCATGGCACTTTAAGCAATCCTGAGTGGCGGTAATGGCGTGGGCAATATAGACCGACTGGCCGTGCACGCCGGTCTTCTGCGGCTGGCCGGGGTTACTGCGCAGCTGATTGATAAGTTCGCGTTGCCATTCGAGGGGGCTCTCTTCGGGATTGGTCGGATTCAGCGCCGTTTCTATGTAGGTGTAGTTGGCGTAAGCGGAGTTACTCCTGCGGAGATTGTCAAACGTGGTGTTGGCGACGGAGAAGGGGATGGTTTCCGGCAGGAGGTGAGTTTTATTTTCAGGAGTATTTTCGAGAAGCTTGGCTACATCATTGCCGATGTAATCGCGAATGGACTTGGCGCTGTCCAGCATCAGCTGCGCCTGGGCCTGGGTTTCGCTCTGCGCGTTGTTGAGCAGATACGAATAGGCCAGCTGAGAGATGATTACGCCGCCGATTCCAAAAACCACAAGCAGGATCAGATTGAATTTCGCGAGCAGCTTCACGGGTTCCCTCTTTTCAATCGCGACAGAAACATCCTGAAAACAGATGGGAGGTGTCGCACCGTTATAGCATTCAGCGGGCGGGATTCGACAGGGGATCGGTGGAGGGAGAAGTTATCCGAGAGAAGACAGCGTTGACCGGCGCCCGACCGTGATGACAAGATGGCTGTCGCGCATAAGAAAAACCTGGGTTGGCCGATTCTGCAATCGGGAGGATGGGCAAGTGGGCGTGAATAACTTCACTTATAGCGGCAAGGGGCTGACCCTGACGGAACAATTCGAGGGGTGCAAGCTGACGGCGTACCAGGACCAGGCGGGGGTGTGGACGATCGGCTACGGCCACACGGGACCGGACGTCGCGCGGGGCCTGACGATCACGCAGGAAGAAGCCGCAGCGCTGCTGGAGAAGGATGTGCGTACGGCTGCGGCATACGTGAACGATGTGGTCGCGGTGCGCCTGATCCAGGAAGAGTTCGACGCGCTGGTGGATTTCGTGTTCAACCTGGGGCGCGGCACGTTTGAGCGATCGACGCTGCTGCGGGAGCTGAACGCAGGCAATTTTGCGGGGGCGGCCGCGCAGTTCGAGCTGTGGGATCGCGCGGGAGGGGCTGTGGTAGCGGGTTTGCTACGGCGCCGCCAGGCAGAGGCGGCGCTGTTCAAGTCAAACGACTCCGGCGCAGAGACCGCATAGATTCAGCGCGCGACGCCGCGACGCAGAGCGCGGATTGTATAGTGGCAGGCAGCCCTTCCGAGGAGACCCTGTTATGCCCGAAACGATGGAGGCGCTGGCCGGCAACGATCCGATCTATGCGCGGCTGGAGGATCAGATCGACTGGTACGACCGCAAGAGCCGATCGGCACAACACATTTTCAAGCGCATCAAGATCGTGGAAATACTGGCCGCGGCGATGATCCCGTTTCTGGCAGCGGCGCCTCTTCCGCACGAGAAGCTGGTGACGGCCGGTCTGGGCGTGCTGATCACGATTCTGGAAGGCATCCTGCACCTGAACCAGTATCAGCAACTGTGGGGCAGCTATCGTTCCACGTGCGAAGGGCTGAAACATGAAAAATACACCTACCTGGCGCACGCAGGACCCTACGCCAGCGTGGCCGATCCGCATGGATTGCTGGCGGAGCGGGTGGAGTCGCTGGTTTCGCAGGAGCACGCGCAGTGGAGCTCCTTCCAGCAACAGGTGGGGAAAGGTTCCGGCCCGGACGGGTCGTGAAGAGTGAGCTACTTTTCCCGCTCTTCGTAGCAGGCGCGGCCTGGCACACATCGCGCCAAGTGGACATAGCGATCGTCGGGACCAGCGGGGCTCATGGTGCGCAGGCACCAGTAGCTTGACGAGGCGTGGATGCCGGGCAGCCAGGAATCGGCGTTGTCGGGCGTGGCTCCGTAGGGATTTTTGGTGCGGAGGCACTGGCAAGGCTGGGTTGTGTTGGTTGTGCTCACGATGGACCTCCGTTATCCTGCGGCGCTGGGATCGCGATCTCTCTGGCCGGCAGCGAAGAGAATGGTGCGGTAGACCGCAACCGGAAAGAGATCGAGCTTGTAGGCGTTCTGCGACAGGGGCGATGCACCCTGGACGGCGACGGCTCCGGCGGCGCGCGCCGTTTCCTCGGTGATGGGTTTGCCGGCGAGGGCGGCCTCGGCCTGGGGAGAGCGGCGCACGACCGGAGAGGCTGCGCCCATGACGATGACGGCGCGACGGCAAATATCGCCATCCATCTCGAGTACGACGCCGGCATCGGCGATGGCCCAGTCGAAGCTCTCCTTTTCACCATATTTCTGATAGGCGGAGCGGGTGCCGGGAGCAGGCCTGGGAATCATGATCGCAGTCAGCAGCTCATCGGGCTCGATGACGGTGAATTTTGTCGGGTTAGCGTCGGGAACGATGTACAGCTCCCTGATGCCAACGGTTCGCTTGCCGCGCTTTGCCGAGCTGAGCTCGACGCCGGCGTTGAGCCCGAGCAGAGCGACCGCTGCCGAGGACGGCGCAACGGACGGGCAAGTAGCGTATTCCATGATGGCGTGGTACTGATTCAGACCCTCAAAGGCGAAGCAAAGGTCTTTGCCTTTGCGGATGCACTGAAAATCCGCGGAGCGGTAGTACCAGCACTGCACGCGTTGCAGCAGATTGCCGCCCACGGTCGCCATGTTGCGGATGTGCGGCGTGGCGGCGTGGCTGCAGGCATCGGACAGGATCTGATAGTGCGAGCGGATGAGGGGATGGTCGCTGATCTCGGCCAGGGTGGTGAGCGGTCCGATGGCGAGCCCTTCGCTGGTTTCGCGGATTCCGCGCAGTTCGGAGACGTTGTGGATGTTTACGAGGCGAGCCGGCTGCTCGATGCCGTCCTTCATGCGGTCGAGGAGGTCGATGCCGCCGGCTTTCACAACGGCGCCGTCTTTCAGCTGCGAAAGGGCCGCGTCGATGGTGGTGCAGTCTGCGATGGCGAAGCGGTTCATGCCAGCTCCTTTCCCTGCGCGGGCGAGTGCAGCGCCGCCAGCACGACAGCGGGGGTCATGGGAGTCTGGCGAATGCGGACTCCGATGGCGTTGTATACGGCGTTGCCGACGGCGGCGCCAATGGAGACGACTCCGGCGGCCTCGCCGATGCCGGAAGCATCGGTGGAACTCTGGCCGAGGTAGGCCTCGACCAGCCGGACATCGATCTGGGGGATTTCGCGCGCGCCGAGGATTTTGTACTGCTCCAGATCGGCGTTGACCATCAGCCCGTATATCGGATCGAGCAGGCGATTCTCGAGCAGCGTGTAGGAAATTCCCTGGATGATGCCGCCATTGATCTGGCTGATGACCTGAGCGGGATTCATGGGCCGGCCGCAGTCGTGGACCGAAAGCACGCGCCGGACATGGATGCGGCCGAGCTCGGTATCGACTTCGACTTCGGCGACATCCACGCCGCCGTAGGTGAGATATTTCTTCGGGTCGTAATCGGGAATGCGCTTCGCCTGCACCGCGATCTGCGAGGTGCTCATCTTCGACGCGGCGCGCCGGAAGCTGAGGGATTCCGTTTTTCCTGAGCGGCTGCGCACCTGGCC
>JASHPM010000398.1 GCA_030038115.1 Acidobacteriaceae bacterium
GAAGGCTTCACCGACCGCAAGAAAATCCTCGAGGACCGGACGCTCGCCTCGCTCCGCGCTACTCCGGAGTTCAACCAGCTGATGGTGGAGGAAAAGATGCGATAGGCGCAGTCCGCGCGCCGATCGCTACTGCGGACTGCCGACTGCCGATCCCGGCCTTCAGCAATGCTTAAGCTACCGTTGCTATTCTCGCGCCATGTTGCGGACCTGCGTCTTCCGGAGACTGGCAGCGCTCATCGGCTGCTCCGCGCTTCTTTGCGCCTGCAGCATCGCGGCCCAGGGACTGCCCCAGGCTCCGGCGCCAACCCCGGCTAATTCGGCGCCGAACCTCACTCTCGATCAGGCCATTGCTGCCGCTCTGGCCAACGATCCCGCCTATGCCACCGCCGCCGCCGCCAGCGGCTCCGCGCGCCTCAACGCCGCCATCAGCCGCGATGCTCTGCTCCCCAACGCCGCGGCTCACGGCGACTACCTCTTTACCCAGCCCAATGGAGTGCGCAACCAGGCCGGACAAATCGGCAACCAGCAAGCTCCGCGCTTCATCGCCAACAACGCCATCCGCGAGTACGCCGCGCAGGTTCTGGTCAATGAGAACCTCAGTCTGGCCGGCGTCGCCACATACCGCCGCTCCCGCGCCCTGGCCGCTGAATCGGCCGCCGACCTCGAAAGCGCCCGCCGCGATCTTGTCTCCCGTGTCGTGGCAGCGTATTTTGGCGTTCTCTCCACAGCCGATAAGGTCGATGTGGCCAAGCGCGCCCTGGACGAAGCTCGTGCCTTCGTCGAGCTGACGAGCAAGCTCGAATCCGGCCGCGAAGTGGCCCACGCCGACGTGGTTAAAGCTAACCTCGCCTTTCAACAACACCAGCGAGAATTCGAGGACGCTACTCTCGCCGCGGAAAAAGCCCGCCTCGACCTTGGCGTCCTGCTCTTTCCCGATCCGCGCACGCCCTATACTCTGGCCGATCAGAGCCAAATCCCCGAACGGCTCCCCGATCAGCAGACCGTCGAAGCCGCCGCATCCCGCAACAACCCCGATCTGCGGAGCGCCCTCGAGGCTCTACATGCCGCGCACAGCGAAGTCCTCGCCGCCCGCGCCGGCTACCTTCCGAGCCTCGGGTTCAACTACACCTGGGGCATCGACGCGCCGCAGTTCGCGGTCAACGGGCCCGATGACGTCCGCAATCTCGGCTACTCGGCCTCCGCATCCATCGACTTTCCTCTCTGGGACTGGTTCGCAACCCACGATCGTGTGCGCCAGAGCGAGCTCGATGAGAAAGCCGCGCAGACCGCGCTCACCACGACCGAGCGCCAGCTTATCGCGCAGCTCGATGAGTATTACCACGAGGCGCGCATCGCCTCCGATCAGGTGGCTTCCTTGCAAACCAGCGTTGAAACCGCACGCGAAAGCCTGCGTCTCACGCGTCTCCGCTACTCCGCCGGCGAAGCCCTTGCCCTCGAGGTGGTCGACGCGGAGTCTTCTGTCGCTCAGGCGGAGGCGGCGCTCGCCGACGGCATCCTGCGCAGCCGCGTCGCGCGCGCCAACCTGCAGACCCTCACCGGAGTCCTCTAGATGACGCTTGCCCGAGCCCTTCGTACCACGGCGATCCTGAGCAATCTGCTGCTGGCATCGCTCACCGGCTGCTCCAACAAAGAAGAATCCGCCGCAACGCCTGTTTCTGTCGAAGCGGCGACCGCCCAGGTACAGTCCATCACCGAGCACATCACCACCGACGCCGTCCTCGCGCCGATCGCTGAAGCCGCCCTCTCGCCAAAGATCACCGCCCCGGTTCGCAAATTCTATGTTCAGCGCGGCTCTCATGTGCGCGCGGGCCAGCTGCTCGCGACCCTCGAGAACCGCGACCTGGAGGCGGCCGTCACCGACAATCAGGGTGCACTCGACGCCGCCGACGCCACCTACCAAACCTCGGTCAAAGCCCAGGTTCCCGAGGATTACCAAAAAGCCCAGCTCGACCTGGCCCAGGCTAAGGCCAATCTCGACCTCAATCAGAGCATCGTCACCAGCCGCAAGCAGCTCTTCGCCCAGGGAGCCATCTCCGGCCGCGACCTCGACACCTCGCTGGCCGCGCTCGTGCAGGCCCAGGCCGCATACGACACAGCAAAACAGCATTTCGACTCGATGCAACAGATCAGCCGCGAAGCCGCCCTCAAAGCCGCCAAAGGCCAGCTCGAATCCGCCCGCGGGAAGTACCAGGGAGCTGAGGCCGAGCTCAGTTACTCCGAAATTCGCAGTCCCATTGCAGGGGTCGTCACCGACCGGCCGCTCTACGCCGGTGAAACCGCCGCTTCCGGAACGCCGCTGATCACCGTGATGGATACGAGCGCGCTCCTCGCCAAAATCCATTTGTCGCAACCGCAGGCACAATTACTGAAAACCGGCGATCCCGCCTTGGTTGAGGTTCCCGGCCTGCCCGATCCCGCCCCCGCCAGGATCACCCTCATCAGCCCCGCCCTCGATCCAGGCAGCACCACCGTCGAAGTCTGGGTCCGCCTCGAGAATCCCAAAGGGAATCTCCGCCCCGGAACCGCCGTCCACGTCTCCATTGCGGGCCGCACCGCGCCCAAAGCCATCGTGGTGCCTTCGGAGTCCATCGTCGTCGCCAGCTCGGGTAAACCCACCGTGATGGTCATCGGCTCCGACGGCATCGCCCACCAAACCGCGGTAACAACCGGCCTTGTCGACTCGGGGCTTACCCAAATCCTCAGCGGCGTGGGGGCAGGCCAGCAGGTCGTCACCACCGGGGCAGCCTCGCTCGACGACGGCACGCACGTGAAGGTTGTTACGTC
>JASHPM010000399.1 GCA_030038115.1 Acidobacteriaceae bacterium
GCGCGGGGAGCGGCATATCTGGCTCTTCCGTTCTGTGCTTTGGGTCGCGTCGAACCTCATCTGCCTGGCCGGGGGTGCACTCTTTTTGATCTGGCTGTCGTGGCGGCGTGCGCGCAGGAGATACAAGCCGCTGCGGGCAATCGGCAACGTTTAGCGGGGCACCTTCCGGGTCCGGATTCCTTTTTGCAGCAGTATTCAGGAAGCGGCTTCCGAGACGGCTGCCGGTGCTGCCTCGTTTTCGAGCGTCCGCAGGAGGGTCTCTGCCGCTTCCTGGCCGGTGCGGATGCAGTCCGGAACGCCGATGCCCGAGAACGCATTGCCGGCCAGCGCCAGTCCCGGCAGCGTCGCGACGGAGTCGCGCACCAGCTGCATGCGTTCCAGATGGCCGACAGCGTATTGCGCCATGGCCTGGCGCGAGCGGCAGATGCGGACGAAGGTGGGCTTGGCATGGAGGCCGAGGATCTCGCCCAGCTCCTTCAGCACAATCTCGGTCAGGCGCGAATCGGTTTCGTCCAGCAGCTCGTCGTTGCCCGATCCGCCAAGGAAGCACCGCAGGACGCCTCTATCCGCGGGCGTGCGGCCCGCGAACTTGGCGTGGACGAAGGTGCAGGCCAGCATGCGGCGCCCTTCGCTGGCTGGGACGAGGTAGCCGAAGCCGGGGGGAAGGTCGCGCAGCTCCTCGCGGTTGAATCCCATGGTCACGGTGATCGACGAACTGTAAGGAACGCCGGCCAGCGCCTCGGCCAGCGGGCCATCGATCGCCCGCAGCAGCCCCGCCGAAGCCCAGGCGGGAAGCGCGAGAATGATGCCGTCGAAACGTTCCTGGCCAAACGCGGTTTCGATGAGCCAGCCCTCTTCATCCGGCAGGTGCAGACGGGCACGCCGCTCATCGGGCTTGGTTCGCGCAATCGAGTGGACGGGCGTGCTCAGGTGGATCGATCCAGGCTGCAGCTGGGCGGCGATGCCGTCCACCATCTGACCCATACCGTCGCGCAGCGTGGTGAACAGAGACCGCCGAGAGCCGGGTTTTCGTGGTGATGCCGAGGGCGGCGCCGGAGCCTTACGCGCGGCCAGCATGGCACGGCAAAGGCTGCGGTGCTGCTGCTCCATCTCAACCATCCGCGGCAGCACGGCGCGAACACTCAGCTGCGAGGCGTCGCCGCCGTAGACGCCCGAGAGCAGCGGCGAGACGAGGCGGTCCACGGTTTCCTGGCCGAAGTGGCGCCGCGTCATCGCGGCAACGGATTCGTCTTCCGTGCCGGGCTCGGGAGGGAAGAGCAATTCCCTCGCCATGCGCAGTTTGGTCGACCACGAGAAGAGCCGCGTGAACGCCGTGGGCAGCAGTCTGGTCGGGACCATGAACATCAGGCCGTCGGGCAGCGGGATGAGGCGATTCTTTACGACGATGTAGGTTCGGCGCTCGGCGTCGTTGGAGCCGAGCAGCTGATCGGCGATCCCCAGCTCCCGGCACAGCTGCGCGGCGGCAGGCTTCTCGGTCAGGAATGAATCGGGGCCGCCTTCGACCACGCAGCCGTCGATGGTCTCCGAGCTGATGACGCCACCCAGACGGCCCGCCGCTTCATACAGGCGGTATTCCAGCGCAAGACCGCAGCGGCGCGCCTTCTCCAGTGACCACGCCGCGCTGAGGCCGGCGATGCCGCCTCCGATGATGGCGATGCGCTTCAAGAATGGGCCACCTCTAGCTGAATCAGATCATGAGCGGCGCATGTTGGGGAAGCTTCTTTATTGTTGGGGTCGGGGTGGTATCCACGCGGCTGATAAATGCAGCACGGCTCCTCGGCCAGAACGTCCCCGGTGACCGCGTAGGCGCGGGCGCGCGATCCGCCGCAGATGTTGCGGTATTCGCAGGCGCCGCACTTGCCGTGCAGCAGGTCGGAGTCGCGGAGTTTCACGAAGATGGGCGACTCCTGGTAGATGTGCGCCAGCGTGTCGTTGTGCAGGTCGCCGCCCTCGATAGGCAGAAATCCGCTGGGGTACACCTTGCCGATGTGGGAGATGAAGACGAAGCCGCGCCCATCGTTGACGCGCTTGGTGGCCCAGCCCACAGCTTTCGCTTCGGAGCCTTTGCCTGGATGGCCTGAGGTGACGGTCCAGCCCCGGTGGCGCGTTGCGTGGGCGGTGGGGCGCGCGCCGGCGTCGTCGTGAACGCCCGTCGTCGGTCGCCCTTCTTTCAAGCGCTGCTGGATCAGGTACCGCCGGTAGTGCATCGCTTCCGTGGTTTTGACGGCGAAGGGCACGCGCTTGGTCAGCTCCCACATCTTCGCGAAAACGTCTTCGAATTCCTGGCCGCTAAGCAGGTCGTCGGTTTTGCCGCGGCCCACCGGAACCAGGAAGAAGAAGCTCCACATCACGATTTGCTTGGCGGTCAGCAGCGTGGCCAGGCGGTCGAGGTCGGCAATATTCAGCCGGCTGACGACGGTATGCACCTGGATGGGCAGGTTGGCTTCGTTGGCCCACTGAATGGCTTCGAGGGTACGCGCCCAGGTCCCCGGTATGCCGCGGATCGAATCGTGAATCTCCGGCACCGAGCCGTCGAGGCTCACGGCGAGGCGCGACAGCCCGGAGGCTTTCATGCGGAAGATCGCGTCTCGCGT
>JASHPM010000400.1 GCA_030038115.1 Acidobacteriaceae bacterium
CTACCACCGTATCTTCGTTTTCGCCAATCGCCAGCGGCACAAAGTACCACGCCCGCTGCCGCAGCGCCCCGGCCACCACCGCGGGCACCGCCTGCACAATCCTCTCCAGCTCGTCGCTGCTGTTATGCACTTCGCCGAAGCTCGCCCAGCACAGGCCGTTGTCCGCCTGCCGCACCTGGGCCTCCTGCGCAACTTTAACAGCGGAAAACAGCGGGATCTGCGCGGCTCCAGCCATAAGTCTGTATTCTAATGGCGTGTCTCTGAATTACCTAACAGACCTCGGCGAACCAGAGGCTGCTCGATGACCACCACCGCCCAGCCCACCAAACTCCTCGGCATTCCCCTCGGCGACTTCGGCTTCTTTTCCTCTGTCTTCCTCTCGATCGCCTCTGGATTCCTCGCCTTCTTCGCCAGCCTTTTCCTTGCCATCGTCGCTCTTCTCTTCTGGAATCTCGCCGGCCATCATCACGTCAACTTCGCCGACACCTACCTCTACGTTGCCTTCCCCATCGGACTCATCGTCCTCGCCCTGGCCCTGGTCTTCTTCACTGGCACATGGCTGCGCCGAAAATTCTCCGGAGCCCGCTAGATGGCCGTCGTCACCATTCCCGGCGCCCGCTTCACTCCCACTCCCGATGAATCCCGCGCCTGGTGCGCGCAGCTTGAAGCCGGCGACATCCTCTTTTTCCCGCAAACGCCCGTCCCGCTCGCTCCCGGCGACATCAGTTTCCTCCTTGGCCAGCAACAGGCCGACAGCTCTCTCCACAAAAACATCGCTTACAAACCCAACATCGACCGCCTCAGCGGATTCGACACCAAAACCGCCGATCCTGCCGCCGTCGAGCGCCTGCATCGCATCATGCGCGACTACTCGAACTCGGTGGTCCGTTTCCTCGCGCACTTCCTCGCGCCCTACCAGGAGCACTGGAAACTCGACTACGCCAGCTTCCGTCCCCAGGAGGAACAGGGCCGCGATCTGCCGCTGCGCCGCCGCAACGATCTCCTCCACACCGACGCTTTTCCCACCCGCCCCACGCACGGCGCCCGCATTCTGCGCTTCTTTAACAACATTCATCCCGGCCGCACGCGCGACTGGGTCGTCAGCGATCCCTTCGCTGCCACCGTCCGCCAGTTCGCTCCCCAGGAAATCGCGCCCCATCCCGGCTCGGCGTTGTCGCGCATCGGCAAAGCTACGGCTCGCGCCATCGGACTCGGCGCCGCCATCCCGTCCCTCAAGCGCTCGCCCTATGACGACTTCATGATGCGCTTCCACAATTTTCTAAAGGAAAATCCGCGCTTCCAGGCCGGCTGCCCGAAATACCCCTTCCAGTTCCCGCCCGGCTCCAGCTGGATGGTCTACACCGACACCGTCCCCCACGCCGTCCTCGCCGGCCAGTATGCCCTCGAACAGACCTTCCTCGTCCGCCCCGAAGCCATGGTCCGCCCCGAAATCTCCCCCCTCCGCGTCCTCGAAGAAATCGCCCACGCGCGCCTGGCGTGAGACCAATCCCTGATGAACAACTCGACCAGGAAGCAGCTTCAGTGGATCGCCGTCGCGATTATTGCCGTCATCCTCCTCCGCTGGCACGTGCCCCCGGCGGTCCGCACGCTGTTCCTCATGCCGCCCGCCATGAGGGCAGCTGTGGTGCTCATCTGCCTTTTTTCTGTTTTCTGGAGCATCGCATCGAAGAACAGCGCGCCCGCTCAATCCTCAGAATCCCGGTTCTCGCGCGTTTTTCATCTCACCGTGCTCAACGGAGGCATGCTGCTCCTTATCTTCTCCGTCCCCGGACTCACCCGCCGCTTCCTTCCCTCCAGCCGCATCCTCACAGCCGCCGGCCTCGCCATTGAAATCGCCGGCATCCTCTTCGCCTTCTGGGCCCGCTACCACCTTGGCCGCAACTGGAGCGGCGAAGTCCGCATCGCCACCGGCCATCAGCTCGTCCGCTCCGGCCCCTACCGGTACATCCGGCATCCCATCTACACCGGCTTCCTCGCCATGTACGCGGGCGTCATGCTCGTCTCCGGAGAAATGCACGCCCTGGTCGCCTTCGCCATCATCGTCCTCGCCTACTGGCGCAAGCTTCTGCTTGAAGAGAAAATCCTGGGCCAGAACTTCGGCCCCGCCTGGGACGACTACCGCCGCGATTCGTGGGCGCTGGTTCCGCCGCTGTTTTGATTAAGGCTGTCGTCCTCGGCTCGTCCGCCCCGGCGGACGCCCCTGCCATACGTCGGCGCAATCTAGCGGCCGACTCTCGCCGCCTTGCGCCCCGGCGACCCGTGCGCGCTCTTCCGCGCGCCTCTCACGGTCTTCTCGCCGCGGTGAGCCAGCGCGTCCGTCACGCGGTCGCCCAGAACATGCAGGCGCAGGAAGTTCGTCGAGCCAGAGCGCGTCTGCGTGCCGGCAACGATGCCCAGGATCTCCTTCGGCTTGACGAATCCGCCCTCTTCGAGCAGCGTCTCCGCCTGTTCCACCATTTGCTCGGCGGTCAGCAGCTTGGGACATTTGATGGGATGAACGCCCCACAGCATCGACATGCGGTGAATCACTGCGTCGACGCTGGAGAGCGCGTAGATCGGAGGCTTCGGCCGGTACTTCGAAAGCTGGCGCGCGGTCGTGCCCGATTCGGTGAACACCGCAATGGCGCTCACGTCCAGATCCTCCGCGGCATGGGCGGCCGACTCGCAGATGGTTTCGGCGATGGAGAGGCGGACGCGGTAGTTGTGATGACTCTCCCATGCGCCGGTCTCGCGCAGATTCGATTCGGTCTCGCTGACGATCTTCGCCATCATCTTGACGGCTTCCACCGGATATTTGCCCGCGGCCGTTTCCGCCGAGAGCATCACAGCGTCTGTCCCGTCGTAGATGGCGTTGGCCACGTCGGAAGCTTCCGCGCGCGTGGGGCGCGGATTCTCAATCATCGACTCCAGCATCTGCGTCGCCGTGATCACGGGCTTGCGATACTCTGCCGCCCGCCGGATCACGTGCTTCTGAATCGCCGGCACTTTCTCCGGTGGCATTTCCACGCCCAGATCGCCGCGCGCCACCATGATGCCGTCGGCGTTCTCCAGGATGGCTTCGAGGTTCTCGATGGCCTGCGGCTTTTCCAGCTTGGCGATGATCCAGGTCTCCAGCCCGAGTGCGGCGACGCGAAATTTGACGTGCCGGACGTCTTCCGCGGTGCGCACGAAGGAGACCGCGATCGCGTCCACGCCATGCTTCATGCCGAACTCCAGGTCCTCCTCGTCCTTTTCCGTGAGCGAAGGCACCCGCACCGGAATGCCGGGCAGATTGATGCCCTTATGCTCGCCCAGCATGCCGCCGTTGATGACTTCGCACTCCACGTCTTCGCCGGGGATCAGGAGCACGCGCAGCTCGATAAGGCCATCGGAGAGCAGAATGCGCGCGCCTGGCTCCAGGTTTTCAGCCAGCGTGGGAAAAGTAGTGGCGATGACCGTGGAGGAGCCGAGGATGTCGCGTGGGGTGATGGTGAGGCGCTGGCCCGTTTTCAGTTGAACCGGAATGCGGTTCTTCAGCCGGCCGGTGCGGATCTTGGGACCCTGCAGATCGCCGAGGATACACACGGTGCGCTTCTCCTCACGCGCCACCTTGCGCACCATTTCGATTAGCTTCTGCTTCTCCGGAAGCGTGCCGTGGGAAAAATTCAGGCGCGCGACGTCGAGGCCGCCGCGCAGCAGCTCGCGAAAAATGGATTCGTTGGAAGAGGCTGGCCCCAGCGTCGCGACGATTTTGGCCCGGCGCAGGCTGTCGCCCGCAACCGCCGGCCCTGACAACGAGAAGTTCATCCAACCCCCAAAATGCGATGGAGCAGAGTGTAGTGTTCGAGTCTGTTGCTGGGGTCCCGAATCGATTTTACCGTGCACCCACCGATCGGGCTGCCGCTGGCGGGCCGATGTTCGCATTGGGAGGCGAATTCGCCGTCAGCAGCGACGGCTCGCCGGAAAATTCCTCGGTGCTCACAGGGACCGGCCGCATCTCCGGGAACGGGAAAAGCTGGGCATTGAATTCCGCGCCGATCAGGATGCTCAGCGAGACCATATAAAGCCAGACCAGCGTGGCGATGCCCGCGCCCAGTGACCCGTAGACGATGGAGTAATTCGCGAAGCGCATCACGTACCAGCCGAAGAGCAGCGTGGCCAGGAACCAGCTCAGCGTCGCGATCGTCGCGCCAGGCAGCGTCTCGCGCCAGCGGCCGCGCATGAATGCCATTTTGCCCCCCCGCTCGGGATGCTTGTGACGCGGAATGCCGAAGTGGTAGATGAGAGCGAGCGACATCACGCTGGCCAGCAGCGCAATGCCCCAGCGAATCAGCCGCCAGAACAGGATCACGTAAAAGTGCAGGACGTGGTCGGAGTTGTCGATCATCCAGTGCTCGATCGAGTGCCCGAAGGCGAGGAACATCGTGGCTGCCGCCATAGGCACCATGGTCGCCGGGACGAGGAACAGAGCCACCAGGCGCTCCTCCCAGAATCCCCACAGACCCCGCGGCAGGCGATAGGCGCGGCGAAACCCTTCCATGAGGGAGAGCAGAACCCCCATTGCGGCAAATATGCTCACGAAGACGGAGCCCCACACAATGTGCATCGAGCGCGCGTGGTAGTAGATGAAGTAGTTCTGGACCAGCTGCATGGTGTCCGGCGGCAGAACCTGTTGCAGGGCAGAGCGGATGACGCCGCGGATGTCGTCCCCCGAGGGCATCACCGCGAAGAGTGTGGTCACCACGACCAGCGCCGGGAAGACGCTGAGCATCGCCGAATAGGCCGCGGCCTTGGCCATGGAAAACACGCTGTGGCCGAAAGCCGACCAGACGGCTCGTCGCAGGTGCTGAACCGCGCGCAGCATACACCAATCAGTTTACCCGTCGGATGGCGACGGAGACATAAGGACAATCGTTGGGGCAGCTTATTGTCGCCAGCGTCAGGGCCGCTATGACCCGCCCTTCCACTCCTCCAGGAAGCTCGTCACCGACGTGGGATCCATGCGGCGCATCGCCTCGAACTCGCCGTTCTTCTGGCTGTAGAGCAGGCGGCCGTGCGCGTCGAGGACCGCCAGCGCCGGAACCCCGCGGCGCAGCGGAACACCGTACTGGTCCGCGATATCCACGTTGCGGTCCATGTGGCCGATGTCGATGTCGACCAGGACGAAGTTGGCGTCAAGAAGCGACGCATTGGGCGGCTGGTGGAAATAGTAGTCGAGGACCTGGCAGTCGCCGCACCAGTCACCGCCGAAGTCGAGGATCACGCGCTTGTGTTCGCGGGCCGCGGTCGAAAGAGCGTCGCGAATCTCGGCGCGCGGATCGGCATTTTCGTTGTAGATGTGCCGGGGCTGGAACTGCGCGAATACAGGAATAACGAACAGCGTGGCGAGAACAGCCAAAGCGGCTCGCATAATTTTCGAAATCATGGTTGTCACGCGTATGTGGGACTGGGGTCCCTCAGTTCAAGGATGCCACATCTGAGCCTGACGTCGCAGAAATCGGGCGACCCGGCATCGCCCTAAGCGCAGCCGCAAAGCTCGGTGTCGTCGCTGTTCGCGGCGTCGTGCTCCAACTGGCCCACCCGCCGCTGCTCCATGCGCCGCCGGATAGTCTCGATATCGTGCAGATTCTCCAGATCGAGTTGCAGCGCGATCTCCTGCGCCTCGATCACCAGGGCGCGCAGCGTGGCCGCGCTCGCCTGGTCGATGGCGCGCTCAATGGCAAACAGTTTTTGGATCAGCGGTTCGGGCTTCATCGGGAGCCTGTCATGTGCTGCCTGATCGTTACTGCGGTGCAAAGAGCAAACGCGATCGAGCTGCGCTCCCGAGCGGCGGGTTTTGCATTTCGGAGCGTAACAAATGCTTTGGAATCCGGTAAATTGCCCGTTGGCGGTATTACTAAGGGTGATTACCCAATAGTTAATGTCGACTCAGCGCGCTCTGCCCCCAACGAAGGCCCGAAACCCCTCAACAATGAGTTGCGGCAGCTCGCCGCGATTTGCCTTTCGGATCAGTTCGTGCCCAGCGCCAGGGATCGACAGCAGTCGGGTTCGCGCCGGGATCAGCGCGCGTGCCGTCTCCAGCTCGGCGATGCTGCCGAAGCCGTCGCGCACCCCGGAAACGAAAAGCGCCGGCGTTGCGAGACGAGAGAAGTGCTGCGTGCGCAGTTGCTGCGGCTGTTTCGGGGGGTGCAGCGGATAGGAAAGCAGCAGCAGCCCATCGGCGAGGCCGGGATTCGCCGCCGCCATCATCGAGGCGATGCGCCCTCCATAAGAATGCCCGCCGACAAAAACCCGGCCCTCAGGTTTGCCTTGTCCAGGGTGTCGCCGCATTGCCTCAACGGCCGTGCGCAGTCCAGCCTGGTCGCGCTCCGCCGTGCGCATCGGCGGCCCATGCGGCCGTGCCTGCCGGAACGGCAGATCGCATCGCAGTACGGTGAATCCCTCTGCCGCGAACGCCTCTGCCAGGGCCACCAGCAGCAGCGTCTGGCAATTCGCGCCGGCCCCGTGCGTCAGGATCAGTCGATCGCCGCCCGAGCCCCAAGGGCTGTGCAGGAACCCGCGCACCGGCTCCGCTCCGGCGTCATCCGCGAACTCCCGAACGCTGTCCATCGGCGAACGTCTGCCAGAAGTCTGCTATGCCTGCGTCAACTCCCCGATCGCCCGCACTAACTTGTCCAGGTCGGGCAGCGTTGTGTACACGTGCGGCGTCACCCGCACGCAGCTGATGTTCTCCCACACAATGCCCACCGTGTGAATCTTGTACCTGTCGAACAATGTCCCCGAGAACTGCGCCGGCGTCATGCCGTCGATGCTCACGCCGCCAATGGCGCAGGAGTAATTCAGGTCCAGCGAGGTGTGCAGCTTGACCCTGGGCATCGTCTGCACGCGCGTCGACCAGTAGTTCTTCAGGTAGCCGATCCGCTGCTCCTTGCGCTTGCTGCCGATGCCCTCGGGGAAGTTGATAGCTTCGCCGATACCCTGTTCCAGCGGAAAACTACGCGTCCCCAGGCTCTCGAACTTGCGGATATCGGCGGAGTGCGGCGTGGAATTGCAGGTCAGCGGCCAGACCTTCTCGATTTTGTCCTCGCTGATCCACATCATGCCCGTCCCGATCGGCGCCGACAGGAATTTGTGCAGGCTCGTCCCGAAGTAGTCGCAGTGCAGATCCGGAATCTTGAAGTCCAGCAGCCCAAAGCTGTGCGCCCCGTCCGCAATCACCTCGATGTTGTGCGCGTGCGCCATGTCGGCAATCTTCCGCACCGGCATGGTTTGCCCCACCCAGTTCACCATGTGCGTCACGTGGATCAGGCGCGTTCGCGGCGTGATCGCCTCTTCGTAGGCCTTCACGATCACATCGTCGTCTTCGATGGGGAAATCGAAGCTGATCTGCTTATAGACGATGCCGTCGCGCTCCCCTCGCTGCCTGTACGCCTGGATCATGTTGGGGTAATCCTGCTTGGTGCCGATCACCTCGTCGCCGGCCTTGAGCGGCAGGCCATAGATGATCGTGTTCAGCGCCTCGGTCGAGTTCCGGTCGATGGCGATTTCGCCGGGCTTGGCCCCAGCCAGGTTGGCCAGTTTCTCCCGCAGCGGCTCCCGTCCCTGATCCAGGATTTGCCACATGTAATAGGACGGCCCTTCGTTGGAGAGCTGGTTGTAGCGTTCCACCGCCTCCTGCACCACAATCGGCGCGGGCGATACCCCGCCGTTGTTCAGGTTGATCAGGTCCGGGTTCACCGAGTAGGCCCGCTGGATCACGCTCCAGTAATCCTCGTTCTGGGCCACCTCGGCGGGCGCCAGATCGCGCACCGCGTGCGCGGCACCCTCGAAATCGGCGGCATGGGCCTGGCGGAAGAGGCTGTTGACGGAGAATGCGCCCGCCAGTGTGGCGGTCCGCTTCAGGAAGGCGCGACGGTCGCTGGAGATCATGGCAAGCAATGTAGGCGAGACCGGGGTGGAGAAGCAAATCGAGTTACTGGCGACCATCGGAAAGGAATGCCGGCCCCGCATGGGGATGGTTCAGCGACCGGCCTTGGTAATGACACAGAAGTGGGAGCCGCACAGTACGCAGGTACTGTTACTCTTCCTCGCAACTGGTCACGAATCCGGCAACCGCAGGCACGGCGCGGCTCGCTGGCGATGTGAGGCAAAGACGTGCACACCGGGTTATCGGGCCCCAGCGGTAAAAGGCTGAAACGCGCGGACGAGGGCTCCGGATGCTGACCGGCAGCTACGATGTCGGGCTCGTGCTTGTGTCGCTGCTCATGGCGATGCTCGCCTCTTACACCGCCCTGGATATGGCCGGCCGCGTTGCGGCTGCCAGAGATCGGGCGGCGGCGTGGTGGCTGGCCGGCGGTTCGGTGGCCATGGGCGTCGGCATCTGGTCCATGCACTTCCTCGGCATGCTGGCCTTTCGCCTGCCCATAGCCATGGGCTATGACCCCTCCATCACTCTTCTTTCCCTGCTCATCGCCATTGCCTCCTCGTTGTTCGCCCTGTGGATCGTCTGCCAGGCCGCGCTGTCCTGGTCCCGCCTCGCCGCCGGCGCCGTCATCATGGGCGCGGGTGTCTGTTCCATGCATTACACCGGCATGGCGGCCATGCGTATGTCGCCTCCCATCCGTTACGACCCACTGCTGTTTGTTCTGTCGGTCGTCATCGCCGTTGTGGCTTCCGGCGCCGCGCTCTGGATCGCGTTCCATCTGCGCCAGGGCATGCTCGGCGTCCGCCGCCTGCGCATGGCTGCCGCCGTCGTCATGGGTGGCGCCATCGCCGGCATGCATTACACCGGCATGGCGGCGGCGCGCTTTCCCGCCAACAGTCATTGCATCATGGCAGAGTCCGGCGTCTCCACCGGGTGGCTGGCTCTGCTCATCACCATCTTTGCCGTCTCCGTTCTCTCCATTGCCCTCATCGCGTCGGTGCTCGATCTGCGCATGGAACAGCGCACCGCAATGCTGGCCTCCGGTCTCGCCGACGCCAAACAGGAACTGCAGTTTCTGGCTCTGCATGACAGTCTCACCCGGCTGCCCAACCGCACCCTGCTCAACGACCGGCTCGACCAGGAAATTCAGAACGCCCGGCGCGAGCAGACCCGCTTTTCCGTGCTGTGCATGGATGTCGACGGATTCCGCCAGATCAACGACGCCTGGGGTCATCCGGTCGGCGACCAGCTCCTCGTGGAAGTGGCGCGCCGCATCCGCTCTGTCATCCGCTCCCGCGACACCCTGGCGCGTCTGGGCGGCGATGAATTTGTCGTCCTGGCTGATGTTCGCGAGCCCGGCGACGCCGTCAGTCTCGCCGAAAAGCTGTTGACTGCGATTCGCGAGCCCGCCCACATCGAAGGCCACGAACTGCACGTTTCTCTCAGCATCGGAATCGCCCTCTGCGATGGTTTCGAGCAGCCCGGAGACCTGCTCCGCAACGCCGATACCGCCATGAATCACGCCATGGCCCTGGGTCACAATGGCTACGTCTTCTTCGAGTCCTCGATGAGCGGCGATGCGCAGAAGCAACTGCAGCTGTTGCACGATCTGCGCCAGGCTCAGGAGCGCGGCGAGCTGGTCCTGCATTATCAGCCTAAGTTCAATGCCGGAGATGGCGCGATTGTCGGCGTGGAAGCTCTCCTGCGCTGGAACCGTCACGGCCTCGGCCTTGTGCCGCCCGGCGATTTCATCCCCCTTGCCGAAAAGGCCGGCCTCATCTTTCAGATCGGTCACTGGGTTCTCGATGAAGCCTGCCGCCAGATGCGGGCCTGGCGCGATGCTGGCCATACTGAATGGTCCATTTCCGTCAACCTCTCGGCATTGCAGTTCAATCATGCGGGCCTGATCGATATGGTGCGCGATGTGCTCCGGCGGCACGCGCTGGAACCGCGCTATCTGACCCTGGAAATCACCGAGTCCACCGCCATGCGCGATGCCGGTACCAGCCTCCTCATCCTCGAGCAGCTCCACGCCATGGGCGTCAACATCTCCATCGACGACTTCGGAACCGGTTATTCGAGCCTGATGTATCTCAAGCGGCTCCCCGCCAGCGAACTGAAGATCGACCGCGGATTTGTCCGCGACCTCACCCACGACACCGAAGACGCGGCCATCATCGCCGCCATCGTGGCGCTGGGCCGTACCCTGAATCTCAAAATCGTGGCGGAAGGTGTGGAGACCCGTGAACAGCAGGAATTTCTGACGCGACTGGGTTGCAACTCATTGCAGGGTTTCTTGTTGGGACGGCCGCTCCCCGCCGGTCAGTTCATCGAGGCCGTTACCGGGCAGAGCCATGCCGCTGCCTGGGATTCCCTTCAGCTTCCCGCCTGATTCTCCTGCGTACGGCAGGAAGGACCAAATCGGAACTGGCTGCCTGTTGTCTGTGACCGCGATCACAGCCTTTTGAGCCGCCCCATGGTTACCTTTCTCTAACCGATCCGGCGGCTGGAGCCTAATCCCGTAATCGCGGTGGTGCAGTATGCAGACGCCGGAAAGGCCCGACGACATGCGCGAGCTCATCCATCAAATTGCGCGCGCCCTGGTCGATATTCCCGATGCCGTCGACATCGAAGCCGTGGAAAAGGACGAAAGCACGGCCCTCCGGCTGCGCGTTGACCCCACTGATGTGGGCAAGGTTATCGGCAAGCAAGGCCGCACCGCCCGCTCCATCCGGACCATTCTGGGCGCGGTGAGCGTCAAACACCACCATCGCTATACCCTCGACATCCTCGAAGACCGCGACGGATTGGTCGCTGGCAGGACTTAATTCGCAGCGCGCTCCCCAACGACGATTCGAACTCCCCGAAAATCTGTCAGCGAACCCTTTGCAGCCTGCAGGCCGCTGCTACAATCGGTCCGCTGTTCCTTCCCCGGCCTCGGTCAATCGCTCCTGAAAGGACCCACTCGTGAGCCTCCGTTTTCTGCTCCCTTTTTCCGCGTGCCTGCTGGCAGCCGCTTCTTCCTTCTCACAAAGCAGCATTACATATCAGCAACCTCCCAAGGCGATCGCCGATCTGCTGGAGGCGCCGCCCACGCCGCTGGTGCTCGTCTCGCCCGAGGCCAAAGGCACTCCACGGACCCTGCTGATCGAGCAGCCCGGCGGCCTGCTCACCATTGCCGACCTCGCCCAGCCGGAGTTGCGCCTCGCGGGGCGCCGCTTCAATCCGCGCACCAATGGGCCCAGCCGCCTGCCCTACATCGTCGCGCTGACGTTCAAAGCCCTGCCCGCGGGCAAAGATGTTGCCGTCACCGGACTCCCCGCCCATCCGCACATCGTCTTCGCGCAATGGTCTCCCGATGCACATCGCGTGGCCTTCGTCGTCATCACTGGCGCGAATCCAGGCGCCGGTCTCAGCCTGTGGACCGCCGACGCGTCAACCGGCCACGCCAGCCGCGTTCCGGGCGTCGCGCTCAACGGCGTTTTCGGCGATCCCTGCTCCTGGATGCCTGACAGCCGCAGCCTGCTTTGTGTCACCGTCCCGTCCGCGCGCGGTCCCGCTCCCGAACGCTCCGAGGTGCCCACCGGCCCCGCCGTCCAGCAAAACCTTGGCCGCGTCACACCCGCCCGTACCTATGAGGATCTGCTCAAGGATCCCGAAGACGAGCGGTTCTTCGATTACTACGCGACCGGCCAGGTCCGCGTCATTTCTCTCACCGGAGCGTCGAAGGCTGTCGACAAGCCCGCCGTGATCGCGTCCGCCGAACCCTCTCCTGACGGCCGCTACGCTCTCCTTGAAGAGATTCATCACCCCTATTCCTACGAGCTCCCGGATGAAAACTTCCCGCGCCGCACCGTGGTCGTCAACCTGCGCACCGGCGCCGAACAGCAGCTCTCCGACCTGCCTCTCGCCGACAATATTCCCATCGCCACCGACGCCGTGCCGGCCGGCCCGCGCGACTACGAGTGGCGTTCGGACTCCCCTGCCACCGTTGCCTGGGTGGAAGCCGGCGACGGCGGCGATCCCAGAAAGCCAGCCCCGGTGCGCGACCGCGTCTACCTCCTCGACGCGCCGTTCACTTCCGCGCCGCGCCTCCTCGCCGAGCTGCCCATGCGCCTGGCCGGGTCCGAGTTCCCCGTCCGTTCCGCCGGCATCGAGTGGGGCAATGCCCACCTGGCCCTCGTCGGCGAGCGCGAGTGGGACCATCGCCGCCGCGTCATTGCCGCCCTCGACCCATCCGCGGCCACGCCCCAGCTCACCATCCTCTACCAGGGCTCGTCGGAAAACCGCTATCAGGATCCCGGTCGCCCCGTGCTCATCGGAAACGCCTCAGGTCACGCCGTCCTCGACCTCACCGCCGATGGAACCGGCATCTACTTCAGCTCCCCGGGAGCGAGCCGCGAAGGCGATCGCCCCTTCATCGCCGTCATGAACGCCACAACAGGCAAAGAAGAGCAGATCTGGCGCTCGGCCGCGCCCTTCTATGAAGTCTCCGAGGCCGTCATCGATCCCGCGAAATCCCTCCTGCTCCTCCGCCGCGAGTCCCAGGAGCAGCCCCCGAACTACTTCCTTCGCGATGCTGCCGGCCAGCTTACCCAGGTCACGCAGTTCCCCAATCCCTACGGCGATACCCCGCTGCCGAAGAAGCAAATCCTCCGCTACAAACGCGCCGACGGCCTGGATCTCAGCGCGAACCTCTATCTCCCCCCCGGCTACAAGCCCTCCGACGGTCCCCTGCCCACGCTCGTGGAAGCCTATCCCGTCGAATACAAGTCCCGCTCCGCCGCCGGACAAATAACCGGCTCGCCGTACCAGTTCCCGCGCTTCTCCTGGGCCGGTCCGGTCTTCTTCGTCACCCAGGGCTACGCCGTTCTCGAGAACGCGGCCATCCCCATCGTCGGCGAAGGCGATGCGCAGCCCAACGACACCTACGTCGAGCAGCTTGTCGCCGGTGCCAAAGCCGCCATCGACGAGGGCGTCAGCCTCGGCGTCGTCGACCGCAATCGTGTCGCCGTCATGGGCCACTCCTACGGCGCTTTCATGACCGCCAATCTCCTCGCGCACAGCGACCTCTTCAAAGCCGGCATCGCCCGCAGCGGCGCCTACAACCGCACCCTCACTCCCTTCGGCTTCCAGAACGAAGAACGCACCTACTGGCAGGCCCCCGATGTGTACTTCAAAATGTCGCCCTTCTCCTACGCCGACAAAATCAAGGCCCCCATCCTTCTCATTCACGGCGAGGCCGACAACAACCAGGGAACCTTTCCCATCCAGAGCGAGCGCTTCTATGACGCGCTCAAGGGCCACGGAGCGACAGTGCGCCTGGTCTTCCTGCCCCTCGAGGCCCATGGCTACGCCGCCCGCGAATCCCTCCTCCACATGCTCTGGGAGATGAACAACTGGCTCAATACGTACGTGAAGAATCCTCCGCCAGCCCCTGCGCCAGGGCAATAGCAGGCTCGCGCCAGCCACGCTCCCCGCGCGCAACCCGGCTCCGGGCAACGGAATTCCCGCGCCTGTTCTCCAACCTGGTCATGCAGGCGCCGCTTTCCCGCGTACGCAGTGGCTATGGAACCGCCGAAACCCTTGAATTTTCCTTGAAACGGGGCCATGCTGAAGGAGTCTGGCTCCAGCCCGAATAGGCGGCCCTATGCCCAGGTCCATACGTCCCCGTTGCTCCCCTTTGCTGGCGGCCTTCTGCGCTCTCCCCCTCCTTGCTGCGGTGCCGGTGCACGCCCAGGTTTTCACCGTCGAAGCGGAACACGTCGAGAAGCATTACACCGAGTTCCCGCCCACCCACGTGAGGTATCCGGCCGAACCCATCACCACCATCGGCCGCGAAGAGCTCGTCCGTTTCATGCAGGCGGAGCAGGGTTTCGCCATGCGCCCTCTGCCCATCGCCAACCTCACCCTCCACGCCAATGGCCACATGGATCCCACCGGCGACAAATACGTGGACCTGCTCCACCAGAAAGGCATGTCCGTCAAAGCCGGGGACCGCGTCGTCGTCACGGATATCAAGTTTCACGAGAAGAGCATCGAGCTGGACCTGAACGGTGGCCCCGAACACAAGCACAAGTACCTCCGCCACATTTCAATCGGTACGGATCCCTACTACACGGTGCCGGTCGTCCAGGACAGCGACGCTCCGCCCACCGGAGCGCGCCTCACCCTCCTCTTTGAGGAGAACGTTCCTGACCTCAACGGCGAGCAGCTGGAAGCGCTGCTCAAGCCCATGGTCGACTTCGGCGTCAAATCCCCTGCAGAAGCCTATGCCGAGTCCCTGCCCGATTTTCTCCGCAAGGCCATCGAACAGCACCGCGTGCTCATCGGCATGGATCGTGACATGGTCGTCTATTCCAAAGGCCAGCCCACCCGCAAAGTGCGCGAAACCGATGAGAACGGCAAGGCGTTCGAGGTCTGGATCTACGGCGAGGCCCCGCAACCCGTCGAATTTGTCCGCTTCGAGGGCAGCCTCGTCGTGCGCGACGAGCTGGCCAAAGTCGGCGAGCCCATGATCGTCCGCGTCGAGAACGAGATGGGCGACTACTGGGGCAATCAGCCAGTGGTCGCGGCCAACCAGCATGAGGTGAAGCTCGGCGATCAGTCCGAGGCCGACCGCTCTGCTGAGAGCGCACCGCGCCAGGCCCCTACCCTCCGTCAACCCGGTGATCCGCCGCCCTCCAGTAACGACAAGAACAACCCCACGCCGGTAATGGCCCCGGTCAACTTCCCCAAAGATCAACAGCGCCCGGGCGATCCCGGCTACTCGCCCACCGTCTCCGCGCAGCAGCCCCAGGGTTCCGGACAACAGGGCTCGGGAACACAGAATTGCTCGGACAAGCAAAATTCCCCACAGAATTCCGGACAAACTGCGCAGCCGGCCTCGGGCTCGGGATCCACTGCCTCGGGCTCTGCATCCACGACTCCTTGTCCCAGTTCCAGCTCCCCGCCCCAGAGCGGCTCCGGGAACGGCTCCCAGCAGGGCAGCTCCGGCTCCGGTCAAAAGCAACAGTCCGGATCGAGCTCCGATCAGCCGCAGCCCAACCCTCTCGACAATCCCCAGTAAACCAGCCCCCGGTAAACCAGGCTAAGCCCAGCGAACCTCCAGCATCGCTTGCCTTTTCCTCCTCGCCCGCTGGCTGGCTTCCAGCTTCCACCTTCCCGCTTCCCGCTTCCCGCTTCCAGCTTCCCGCCTCCTGCTTCCTGCTTCCTGCTTCCGCCGCTCTGTAAGATGTCCGGGGAGGACTTCCCGGTGACGCGTTTTGCCTTGCCTGCTTTTCTTTCTGTGTTCCTCATCGCTTCTGTGGCAGGTGGCCAATCCGGTTGGCCGCCCGGACCCTCACACGCAACGGTCACTCTGTGGCCCCACGGCGCACCCGACCCGCATGGCCCGCTCACCGCCACCGGTCCCGAGCAGGACACGACCAGGCCCACCGACCGTATCGTCGGCGGACGCCCCGTTTTTCGCCTCGGCAACGTTTCCAACCCCACCCTCACCCTCTACCTCGCGTCCAAAGCCGGCAACACCGGCGCCGCCGTCGTGGTCTTTCCTGGCGGAGGCTATTCCATCCTCGCCATCGACCTCGAAGGCACGGAGGTCTGCGACTGGCTCAATTCCATCGGCGTCAGCTGCCTCCTCCTCAAGTACCGCGTTCCCTCGAGCGGCCCCTGGCCCAAATCCTCGGCTGCCCTCCAGGATGCGCAGCGCGCCCTCGGCCTTGCCCGCCAGCACGCCGCCGAGTGGGGCATCGACCCCAAACGCATCGGCGTCCTCGGCTTCTCCGCCGGAGGCCATCTCGCCGCCGCCATCAGCACCCACTATGACCAGCGCCTCTACCCGCCCATCGACGCAGCCGATCGGCAGAGCTGCCGCCCCGACTTCGCCATCGTCATCTACCCTGGGTATCTGGCCATCGCCGACAGGAACTTCGAGTTCAACCCCGACATCCCCGTCACCTCCGCAACGCCGCCCACCTTCCTCGTCCAGGCCGAGGACGATACCGTCCACGTAGAGAACGTCATCCAGTACTTCACCGAATTAAAGAAAGCCGGCGTCCCCGCCGAACTCCACGTCTACACACACGGCGGCCACGGCTACGGCCTCCGCCCGACGGATCTCCCCATCACCCACTGGCCCGCCCTGGCCGCGACGTGGATGAAGACCATCGGAGTGGTGCGGTAGCGCCTCAGCCGCTTTTGTATCAGGCCACGAGATGCAGCTTGCGGGAAACTGTTTGTTCTGAAGGTGCACGCCTTCCAGCCGTGCCGTAACAGGGTGCAAAATGAACCGGGCTTCAGCCCCCGAGAACAAAATGACACGCACATGGTTACAAATAGGCGCCATTGTTGCGGGCCTTGTGTTTGCGGATGCGGCGGCCTCCGCCCAGACCGTTAAGCCGCAGCCCTTCGTGATCCCCCTCGACTCCTCGAAGGCCTATCAGGAGCTGTTAACCGGGGCTCCTCAAACCTCTGGCGTGCGCAGCGGCCTGGTTCGTCTCCAACCCGGCGCAACCGTTGGCTGGCACACCACCGGCCAGCACGAGGAAACCCTGGTCATCCTGCATGGCCAGGGCGCCGCGCTCATTGAAGGCCAGCCGGACCGCCCATTTGTGGCGCCCGCTGTTGCGTATATTCCGCCCGCCACCCGTCACAACGTCAAAAACACCGGAACCGGCTTGCTGGAGTACGTCTATGTAGTCGCGCCCGTGACGCAGAAATGACCACGATGCGAAGATTGAGTCTGGCGCTCCCCAACCTGGCCCGAGCGCGCGGGAGCCAGTCATGTCACCCTGAGCGAGGCGCCAAAAGTCGCCCAGTCGAATGAGGCTACTTGC
>JASHPM010000401.1 GCA_030038115.1 Acidobacteriaceae bacterium
GCCGGCTGGTGCATCGCATACGAAGGCCGGTATAACAAAAGCAGGCATGGCTCAGCCCGCAGCCGCGTTTCTGTCTCGCGACTTCCTCCGTTATCAGATGGCACGCATCGTCGTGATTGTTGGCGCCGAAGCGCAGGCGCTGGCCGTTGCGTGGCAGGTGTATCAAATTACGCATCGGGCCATCGACCTGGGCTACACGGGGCTGATGCTGTTTTTGCCCGGACTGGTTTTCATCCTGCCCGCGGGGCATGTAGCCGACCGCTTCGACCGGCGGCAGGTGATTCTGGTGTGCTATTCGCTGCAGGCCGTCTGCAGCTTCGTCCTGTTTCGCTTCGCGTGGACGGGCATCGATCGCGTATGGCCGATCTTCGCTCTGCTGTTTGTCATCGGCACGGGGCGCGCCTTCAGCGGGCCGGCCAGTTCGGCGCTGGTTCCTCACCTGGTTCCGCAGGAGCACTTCGTGAACGCCATTACGTGGGGCTCGGCGATCTTCCAGATTGCGAACATCGTGGGGCCGGCGCTGGGCGGCGTGCTGTTTACGCTGCCGCTGCACAATCGGCTGCACGGAGCGAGCCTGGTGTATCTTTTCGCGCTGGGCGCGATTCTTTGGTTCCTGGCGCTGGTCGGTTCGCTGCACGTGCGGCCAGGCCGCATGGAGCATCGAGCCATTTCAAAGGAGGTGCTGCTGGCGGGATTTCGCTACGTGGCCAGGACGCAGGTGCTGCTGGGATCCATATCGCTCGATTTGTTCGCGGTGCTGCTGGGCGGAGCCGTGGCGCTGATGCCGATCTTCGCGCAGGACATTCTGCATGGGGGTCCGCGCGGGCTGGGGATGCTGCGCGCCGCTCCGGCGCTGGGCGCGCTGGCCGTCTCCGCGTGGCTGATGGGGCGGCCGATTCGAAGGAAGGCGGGAGCGAGGATGCTGATCTGCGTGACCATCTTTGGCGCATCGACGGTGGTGTTTGGTCTGTCGCGGAGTTTGCCGCTGTCGCTGGCGGCACTGTTCATAGTTGGGGCGTCGGACATGGTGAGCGTGGTGATTCGCGCCTCCATGCTGCAACTGGCGACGCCGGCCCAGATGCGCGGGCGGGTGAGCGCGGTCAACGCGCTCTTTATCGGCGGATCGAACGAGCTGGGCGAATTTGAGAGCGGACTCACCGCGCAATGGTGGGGAGCAGTGCGCGCAGTGGTGATTGGGGGAATCGGATCGATGGCGATCACGGGCTTGTGGAGCGTGTTTTTCCCCAGCCTGCGCCGCGCGGATGCACTGACGCCCGAGGCTCTGATGAACGCGGAGCTGGAGCAGACGGGCCAGGATGTGAGGAAGCTGTGAGTGGGGTGAGCACGGCGAGCACACGGCGGGAAGCGCTGGACGTGAAATGTCCATGGCGCATTTTCTGGATCGCGCTGCTGGTGCGCATCGCTTATATGACCTTCGCGCGCATGTGGCACATGCGGCCTTACGAAGACCATTTTGCGTTTGGGTACGAGATGGGCCGCATTGCGCAGGCGCTGGTGACGGGCTACGGATTCGCGGATCCGTTCCAGGGGCACACCGGACCGACGGCGTGGACTGCGCCCATGTTTCCCTGGATTCTCGCAGGCGACTTCCGGCTGTTTGGGATTTATACGCCACTGGCCGCGTGGATGATTCTCGCCTTCGACTGCGTCCTGAACGCGCTGATGGTCCTGTTCACGTGGGAGATTGCTTCGCGCTGCTTCAATCGGAAAGTGGCGCTGTGGTCGGCGTGGCTGTGGGCGCTTTATCCGGCAACCATGCAATACGCGGTCAAGTGGGTGTGGGAGATGACGCTCACGGCGTTCCTTTTTTCCTGGATCCTGGTGCTTGCGCTGCGAATGCGCAGGATTGGAGAGCCGGACGATGCCGTGCGCGCGCCTGGAGCAGGGCAGTGGGCGCTGTTTGGGTTGTTGTGGGCGGCTCTGGCGCTTACGAATCCGTCACTGTTACTTTTTCTGCCGTTTTGCGGTGTGTGGATTCTGGCTGGAGTGCCGCGCCGCGCATGGTGGCCGCGGCAGATCGTGTCCGTCGCCCTCGCTGCGGCGATTTTCCTTGTGTGCCTCGCTCCGTGGACGTATCGCAACTGGCGGGCCTTTCATCAACTGGTGCCGATTCGCGCGAATTTCGGCGCGGAGTTATATCTGGGCAACGGTCCCGGGGCAACCGGGCTGCTGATGGAATACAACCATCCCTTCCAGGCGCCGGATCAGTTGCGCCTTTACAGGCAGATGGGCGAGATGGCGTACGTGAAGATGCGCGGCGCGATGGCCAGGCGCATTATCGTGGAGGCTCCGGGGCGCTATGCGGTGTTGTGTCTCAGGCGCTTCTACTATTTCTGGTTCAGCGTGCCGCATCCGGGCGACGAAGGTTTTGTGAATGAGTACGGGCGGAATCTGAATTTCCAGTTCACCAGCATCGTGGGTTTATTTGGACTGGCGCTGGCGCTGCGGCGGCACGTTCCCGCGGCATGGCTGTTCTTCTGGGCGTTTCTTCTGCTGCCGCTCACCTACTATTTCGTCACCGTGCATGCGCGGTTCCGGCACCCGCTGGAGCCGCTGATCGCGATCCTCGGCGTTTACCTTTTCCAGTCCGCGGAGAAGAGCTGGCACGTGCGGTGGTTTCGGAGAGACATGAAAGCGTAAAGTCCCGAATGGCTGGAGCGTTCTTTACTCGTGCGGTCGTCGCTCCGAGCCTTTTATAATGGTTCGCCATGCACGCCGGAGATCTGTCGCTGGAACGGTGGGCCAACTTCTGGGTCTGCATCTCGACAGCCGCTGCGGCACTGGTCGGGATCATGTTCGTTGTGATCTCTCTTGCCACCGGCGATCGCAACCCGAAAGACGCGCCGAAGATCAGGGTTTACCTCACCCCGGTCGTGATTTATTTCAGTTCCATCGTATTCATCGGGTTGCTTCTGACGATGCCGGCCCACACACCAGCCACGGCTGGTGTTTGCGTCTGCCTGGGAGGGGTTGCGGGGCTCGGATACTCTGGGTCGCTGGCGATCAGGCGAGGCCGGGGCCAGGGCTTCTACGAACATCCCTCCGACCTGCTGCCCTATGTTGTTCTTCCGTTTGTTGCCTACCTCCTCACTGTTAGTGGCGGGCTTCTGTTGTTCCGTGCGCCTCAGATTGGCGTAGACCTCGTGGCGGCGGGGATGCTTGCGTTGCTGGCGGTTGCAATCCGGAACTCGTGGGCCATCGCAGTCACGATTCTGTCTGGGCGGGGCTGATCGTTCGGCCTCCGGCCAGGCGCGTTCTCAGCGATTCTTGGCCGCGGCCCAGCGCAGAGCATCGGCGCGATCGGCAAAGGCGCGCATCGCGACCGGCGCGCCGTCACGAAACGTATAGACATCGGCAAGATTTACTTCGGTCCACGCGGCGCTGTCTTTGGCCCGAAACCGCGCATGGACATAGACGACAATGCGGTTTCCCCTGACGATGAACTGCACCGGTTCGCTCGCGCCCTCGGCCCAGCCTGCGCGTGAGTTGGTGAGATAGCGGGCTACCTCCGAGCGGCCGTGATACGCGCCGCCGCCGGGAAACTCGGCCGGCTCGCTCCAGTCGATGTTGGGATCGAGTGCGGAGACCGCGGCGGGAATGTCGTCGCGATTGAAGGCCGCGTACGCATCGCGCAGCAGCTGGATAGCGTGCTCCTGTTCCGCAGGGGACATGGAAGCCTCACGAGATGCGCGATGGCAGCCGGTTAGTGCGATGGCTGCGAGCAGGACGAAAGCGCATCCGCAATTTCGATGAAGGAGAGGAGCGGCAGGAAGCACAGATTTTGATCCTAGCCGAGTGGCAGGAAATATTGCGTGCCGTGAACAGGTTCGGCCAACCGCTTCAGGAGCAGCTGCAGGTCGCGGTTGTTATTTACGAAGTCGATGTCGGTGGTGTTGACGACGAGCAGATCGCTGGCCGAATAGTGGAAAAAGAAGTGCTCGTAGGCGGCCGCCACCTGCTCGATGTATTTTTCGCTGATGGCGCGCTCGCCGGGCACCCCCTTGCGGCGGATGCGCTGCTTGAGCGCGTCGGGTGAGGCCTGCAGGTAGATCACCAGCTCCGGCGTGGGGATCTCGGCGCGAAACATCTGGTAGTAGCAGTTGTAAAGGTCGAGCTCCGCATCGCTGAGATTGATGTAGGCGAAAATCTTGTCCTTCTCGAACAAATAGTCGGCGACGATGGGCGTGCTGAAGTCCTCGAGCTCGCGCTGCTGCTCGTAGCGCTCCATCAGAAACCACATCTGCGTGGCGAAGGCCATGCCGGCCTGTCCCTGATAGAAGCGGTCGAGGAAGGGATTGCCTTCCGGCTCGACGATGCGGCGAGCGTGGAGTGTATCCGCCAAAACCCGCGCCAGCGTGGATTTGCCGGCCCGTATGGGGCCTTCCACGGCGATGAAACGCGGCTGTTCGAAGAGCTTGGCCACAGGTCAGGAGAGAATAGCGAAAGAAATACGAAGATACCACGGGCCGAGGCGGAAGCAAACCCGCTTACACTGAAACCGGATGATCGCTGCACTTGCTGCCGTTGGCGCCGCAGCCGGTTTGGCCGCGGGCGGAGTTGCGTACGCCTCGGTCGCTCCGCAATCGCAGTTATTCGGCCGGACCATTGTCGCGGGGCGCGACGCGAACGAATTCGCGCTAACCTACGACGACGGACCCAACGATCCATGGACGTCGCACCTGCTCGATCTGCTGGCCCGGCACGACGTACACGCGACGTTTTTCCTCATTGGGCAGTTTGTGCGGCAGCGCCCGGACCTGGTAAGGGAGATTCAGGCGGCAGGGCACCTGATCGGCAACCACACGGTAACGCACCCGTGGCTGGCGGTCCAGGGCTCTCGACGCATCCGTGAAGAACTGGCTGGTTGCAATGCGGCGCTCGAAGACGTGCTGGGAGAGCCGGTGCGGTTCTTTCGCCCGCCACACGGGTCGCGGCGTCCGGCGGTGATGCGCGCCGCGCGGGAGCTGGGGCTGACCGCGACGATGTGGAATGCGATGGGCTACGACTGGCGCGTGAACATGCGGGCCGAGAAGATTGCCGCGCACCTGGAGCGAGGGATCGCGCGCAATCGGCGGCGGGGGCGGGGATCGAATTTGCTGCTGCATGACGGCGGGCATCTCGCCATGGGCGCGGACCGCTCGCAGTCGGTCGAAGCAACGCGCATGATTCTGGATCGCCATCCGGTGGCGAGGATTCGGTACGTGAAAGTGGACGCCTGGGCCTGACCGGTCCGCCGTGGCGATCCGATTCGTCACTAATCCGGGTGGAACCGCGCGCCCTGCGGTACCGTATCAATAATCCTGGAGGCGCGCCCAGACGATGTTTGAAGACGTCCGCTACGCCCTGCGGCAGTTTCTGAAGACCCCCGGCTTTACCATCACCGCGATCCTGACCCTGGCGCTGGGCATTGGCGCGACCACCGCGATCTTCACGCTGATCCACGCGGTGCTGCTCAAGTCGCTGCCGGTGGCGCGCCCCAGCGAGCTGATCCGGATTGGCGACGTCGAGAACTGCTGCATCAACGGCGGTATGCCGGACGACTGGTCCCTGTTTTCGACGGAGCAATACCGCAGATTCCGGGATCATACATCGGGCTTTGCGAGTCTGGCGGCTTTTCAGGCCGGCCGCACGCAGATCGGCGTGCGCCGCGTGGGCAGCGATCATGCCTCGGAGCCGATGGGCGCGGAATTCGTTTCCGGCAATTCCTTCGATACTTTCGGCCTCACCGCGTGGATGGGGCGGCTGCTGCGGCCCTCCGACGATGTCAAGGGTGCGGCGCCCGTTGCGGTCATGAGCTACCGCACCTGGCAGCAGAAATTCGGCAGCGATCCAACGGTCGTCGGCGCGTCGTTCATCATCAACGGCCAGGCATTCACGGTCGTGGGTATCGCGCCGCGGGGATTTTTCGGCGAGCGGCTGACCAGCGATCCCGCCTCCTTCTGGATTCCGCTCAGCGACTCGCCCATCGTGCAGGGAGGCGCCTTTAATGTTCTCGACAGCCCGGAGCTGCAGTGGCTCAACCTGATTGGCCGCATCGAACCCGGGACCAATGTGAAGCGGATGGAAGCGCAGCTGCAGGTGGAGCTGCGGCAGTTCCTGCTGGACCCGGTCAGCAAGGTCGAGAAGCGTGACGACAGCCTGATTCCCAAACAGACACTGCATCTGACCCCGGGAGGCGGCGGGGTGCAGCAGATGCAGGACAATTTCAAGGATGGCCTGCACCTGGCCATGTGGATTTCGGCCTTCGTGCTCCTCATTGCCTGCGCGAACCTGGCGAATCTGATGCTGGTGCGCGCCACCGCGCGTAAAGCGCAGACGTCGGTGCGGTCCGCGCTGGGAGCGCCGCGCAGCCGCCTGGTGCGCCAGGCGCTGACGGAGAGTGTGGTGCTGGCGTACCTCGGCGGCGTTGTCGGCGTGGCGGTTGCCTATGCAGGCGCGCGGTTGCTGCTCCATATGGTCGCGGGCAAGAGCTACCTGCCCATCGATGCTGCGCCGTCGCTCCCGGTGCTGGCGTTCGCCTTTGTGGCTTCGCTGGTCACAGGCGTCCTGTTCGGCACCGCGCCGGCGTGGATGACAGCGCACGCCGATCCCATTGAAGCGCTGCGCGGCGCCAATCGCTCCACGAAGCACAGCGGGCTGTGGGCGCAGAAGATTCTGGTCGTCCTGCAGGCGGCCATTTCCCTGGCGCTGCTGTGCGCGGCAGGGCTGCTGATCCGCAGCCTGACGAACCTCCAGAATCAGCACTTCGGCTTCGACACGCGCAACCGCTACGTTCTGCATATCGATCCGCAGATGGCCGGCTACAAAGCCGAACAGGCCGACGCGTTTTTCCGCCAGCTGCACGACACCCTGGCCGCGATTCCCGGCGTTAAAGCCGTGACCTGGTCCCTCTACAGCCCCATGGAGGGCGATAACTGGGGCAATGGAGTGTACATCGAGGGGCAGGCGCCGCCTGCGCCGGGCAGCAACTTCAACAGCTCCTCGTGGGATCGGGTGAGCGCCGGATACTTCGACAACATCGGAACGAAAATCATTGCCGGCCGCGGCATCACCGAGCAGGACACGGCCTCGACGCGCGCGGTTGCGGTGGTGAACGAGACCTTCGCGCGGCATTTCTTTAAGAACGGTGACGCCATCGGACAACACTTCGGCGACCTCGACCAGAAATATGCGGGCAACTTCGAAATTGTGGGCGTCACGGAGAACACGCAGTACTGGGATCCGGCAGAGAAAATTCGCCCCATGTTTTTCCTGGCGGCTCCGCAGTGGGCGAAGTATGACGACCCGTCCGAGGTGATGTTTGAGAACGTTTCGCATCTGGAGATGGGCGCGATCGAGATTCAGACCGCGGCTTACGTTCCGGGGCTGGAAGCCCAGGTGCGCCGGGCGCTCACGCAGATCAATCCCAATCTAACGATGATCCAGTTCCAGAGCTTCGCGGATCAGGTGAAGGATGAGTTCCTTCAGCAGGACATTCTGGTGCAGCTCACGTCGGTTTTTGGATTCCTCGCCCTCACCCTGGCGGCGATCGGTCTTTACGGCGTGACGGCGTATTCGGTGGCGCAGCGCACCAGCGAAATCGGCATCCGTATGGCGCTGGGCGCGGATCGCGGCGGCATTGTGCAGATGGTGTTGCGCAGCGCATTTCTGCAGGCGGGCATCGGCCTGGCGATCGGGATGCCGGCGGCGATCTTCGGCGGCCGCTTCATGGCCAGCCTGCTGTACAACGTGCGCACCTGGGATCCGGAAGTGCTGGCTGCGGCTACCGTGATCCTGGCGATTGCCGCATTGTTGGCCGCAGTAATCCCGGCGCAACGAGCAGCAAGCGTGGAGCCGATGACGGCGCTGCGCGTGGAGTAAGGAACTGCCTCTCATCCAGGCCCAGGGCTTCGGCAGGGGGCCTTGAGCTCATTCGCAGGTCAGTTGAACCGATTTCGTAATATTGCCCGCGTTGCCCGGAACCGAGCTGAAGGTTCCGGTCAGAGTGACAGCGCCGTTGGTTGAGGACATGCAGACGGCCGTGCCGTTGGTCGAGTTATCGGCGCTGCTGATTTGAATGTCTGTTGGATCGGGATTCGACCACGTCGCGTAAACCAGTGCCTCCACGGCCGGGATGGGGCATCCTGGAGGCGCGGTCGGTACCGCCGTCCCGATGAACTGAACCTGATTTCCCGGTGGCGTCGCCGCATGATTCACGGTTGCGGAGGCTGGGCTGACAGTTACCACGAACGAGTAGCCGCAGCTTTGAGATGAAGGCGCGCCGCATCCGCAAACAACCACCAGGGCGACAAGAATCCCGATGAACAGACCAGCCCGAACGACCCTGCGCATACAGGCTCCCGCATAGCCGTGATACAGCGTCCCCAGTGTACCGCTGCCCGTGTCGAGCCATGCCGCTATTTGTCAATACACCTTAGGGCGCTTTTGCCGCCTGCTGGGCCTCAAGGAATTGATCGACGTTGCTCGCATCCACCAGCGATGAGCCCGTGTCGATAAAGGCCGGGATGGGCGAGAACGGATCGACCGCATAGTTCCTGGTCAGCGACGCCAGTGGGTAATGATGCAGATCGTCGAGCATCTTCACGCCCACATAGGCCATGGTGAAGGGCTTCTGCGCGATGGTGGCGGCGATCACGCCTTCCTTCACCAGATCGAGCGTGTCCTTGTCCACATCCATAGCAACCACCACGCGGTCTTTGGCGTTGGCGCGGCGCAGGACTTCGCCCACTTCCTTGCCCGCCGACGCTTCGAGACAGACGAAGGCATCCACGCGATCCTTGCCGGTGAGTGGCAGAGCCTGCTCGGTGTGGTCGAAGGCCACGGTGCTCTCGCCCTTAATGTCGACCACTTCCTTGATGTGGATTCCGGGGGCGTCGGCAAGGACGTCTTTATATCCGTCGAGCCGCTCGCCGAGATTGGGTTGACTCGGATTCGTGTAGAAAACGACGTTGCCTTTGCCGCCCAGCTTCTGGACGAGCGCGTGGCCGCCGAGACGGCCGGCCTGGCGATTGTTGGTCCCGATGAAATACAGGCGCTTGCTGTTGGGAGCGTCGGAGTCGACGGTGATAACGGGGATGCCCGCATTGATGGCGGCGTCGATCTCGGGCTGCATCAGCTTCGCATCGGCGACGGAAACCAGAATCCCGGCAGGCTTGAGCGCCACGACAGACCGGAACTCATCGACCTCGTCTTGTGGGTCGAAAGTGGCGGGGCCGCGCATATCGGCGTGCACGTCCCACTCGCCGGCGATCTTGTCCAGACCGGCCGCGGCCGATTGCCAGTACTCCAGTTTGGTATTGGCGGCGACAAGGTAATAATGCTCTGCGCTGCTGTGGCGCGCGCATCCGGTGAGCGATGCCGCACCCACGGACGCTGCAAGAAGAATTGCGAATCGACTGGCCAGCTTCATACCGCACCTCCTCGGAACCGGGCGGAATCCGGATGGGCGGTATCCAGTCCTGAAGCTCGCTCATTCGGATACGCGTGGCAGACCCAGATTTTACTCTTGTTTGGGAAACGAACCTTTGCGGGCGGTGCCGTTGCTCGGAATGGCAGGCCGCGCGTGCGCGCTGTGACGTTGGATGAACCGGAACCAACGATCGAAACCGGCACGGCAAATCACAGTTGACAAGCCTGTGTCGAGCGTTTTCCTATAGGGGCGTTTTGTGCCCCTGGGTACGCGCCCTCGCCAGGAGAGTTGTGGCGAGGGCCGTACCGTTTTTTTTTGCGCCACTGTGGATTGTGGACCGCGATAATTACGCCACCATCTCCTTCAGCTCCGGACTGATGACGAGCTTCGGCTCCGTCACCCGCTGCACCTCTCCCACGCTCACACCCGGCGCAATCTCCTCCAGCACCAGTCCCTGAGGGGTGACTCGAATCCAGGCCAGTTCGGTGGCGATGGTATCGACGACGCGGACGCCCGTAAGCGGCAGGGTGCACTTCTTCAGGATTTTGGGAGTGCCGTCTTTCGTGGTGTGCTCCATGGCGACGATGACACGGCGCGCGCTGGCCACCAGATCCATGGCGCCGCCCATGCCTTTCACCATTTTGCCGGGGATCATCCAGTTGGCGAGGGTGCCTTCCTCGTCCACTTCCATCGCGCCCAGAACGCTGAGGTCGATGTGGCCGCCGCGGATCATGGCGAAGGAGTCGGCGCTGGAGAAGTAGACCGTGCCGGGCATGGCGGTGACGGTTTCCTTGCCCGCGTTGATCAGGTCGGGGTCCTCTTCGCCCGCGAGCGGGTAAGGGCCGACGCCCAGCATGCCGTTTTCCGACTGCAGCACGACTTCGATGCCGGGCGGGACGTGGTTAGCCACCAGTGTGGGCAGGCCGATGCCAAGGTTGACATAGAAGCCATCGCGCAGCTCGCGCGCCACGCGTTTCACAATTCGCTCGCGCTTCGCCTGGGCTGACGAATCGGCGCTCGAATTCGGTAGAGTAGTCACAGTGTTTTTCGCCCCAATCCCCATGCAGTATGCCGTCTTCAATATACGAGCAAGATCGCTTGTGCGGGGAACCGTGCTCGTGCTGGCCAGCCTCGTGCTGGCGCTCGTCTGGGCCGGGTTCCCCAACGACCGCGGCTCGCTGCTGCTCGTGATCCCCGCCTGCCTTGCCGTTTATGGAACCTGGGAGACGGTCCGCTGCCTGCGGCCGCGCTGGAGTTTCTATCACGGCGGAGTCCTGCTGCTGCTCTACGCCGACGTGCTGGCGCTGGCCCTGATTCTGTTTCTGCTGATCTATCCCTACGCCCGCTGGCTGCAGGGGCTCTAGAGGCAGCGAGCAGGGAGCAAAATCCCCTTAGCGAGAGGCCACCCCGGCTGCTTCCAGTTCGTGGAGCGAGTCGCTGTAAGGTGGGCGCAGCACGCCGCGTTCGGTAATGATGGCTGTTACGTATTTGGCCGGAGTCACATCGAAGGCCGGGTTTTCAATGCCGACCCCATGGGGCGTGAGCTGCTTGCCCGCGTGATGGGTGACCTCGGTCTCGGCGCGCTGTTCGATGGGGATGGCATCGCCGGTGGGGGTTTTCAGGTCGATGGTGGACCATGGAGCGGCGACGAAGAACGGGATGCCGTGCTCTTTGGCGAGGATGGCGACCTGGTAGGTGCCGATTTTGTTGGCAACGTCGCCGTTGGCGGCGATGCGATCGGCGCCGACAATGACGGCCTGGATTCTGCCCCGGCGCATGAGACTGCCGGCCATGTTGTCGCAGAGAACGGTGGTGGGGATGCCGTCGTGCATCAGCTCCCATGCGGTGAGGCGCGCGCCCTGGAGAAAGGGGCGGGTTTCGTCGGCGTAGACATGGAGCTGGTGGCCCTGCTCCACGGCGGAGCGAATAACGCCCAGCGCCGTGCCGTAGCCGCAGGTGGCCAGCGCTCCGGCGTTGCAGTGGGTGAGCACGCCGCCGGACGCCGGCAGAAGGCTGGCGCCATGCGCGCCCATGCGGCGGCAGGCCTCGATGTCCTCGTCGTACATGCGCTGGGCTTCGGCGATGAGCCCGGTGCGGACGCTGGCGGACGTGGCTCCGGTGCGCGAGGCCAGTTGCGCGAAACGATTCTTCATACGCTCGATGGCCCAGAACAGATTAACGGCGGTGGGGCGCGTGGCGGCCATGGTCTGGCACATGGTTTGAAAGTCGGCGTTCAGTGCGGGAACCGTTGTGGCCGGGCTGTCCTTTATCCCGAGGGCCAGGCCCATGGCGGCGGAAACGCCGATGGCCGGCGCCCCGCGCACCACCATCGTCACGATGACATCGGCCACCTGCTGGTAGCTGGTGGCAAGGACGTAGCTCTCCTCGAGCGGAAGCCTGGTCTGATCGAGGAAGCGCACGCCTTCCGGCGTCCATTCAAGCGTCGGGATCATTGTTTTTAGTGTAACGGGTGGGGGCTTGGGTGCGGGCGGGCCAAAATTATCCCGGGGACGGGATTTCCGCGAGCCAGGCTGATAATCTCTTTTGATCCACCCCGATTAAGGACCATAGCCGATGCCGCCAGGCTACTCAGGAATCCGGCCCAGAGTAAAGGCGTTATGCCCGCAGTGCAGGGAGATGCAGATGGCCCGCATTGCGCGTCGGGGATTTCTGCGACGGCGAATTTTTCCGCTGTTGGGGATGTATCCGTGGGAGTGCGCGATCTGCGGCAGGCAGGCGTTGCTGCGGAAACGAGGCAGAGTGGAACCGCGCAGCA
>JASHPM010000402.1 GCA_030038115.1 Acidobacteriaceae bacterium
CCACCCCGTCTGTACCCCCTCCGGTCGACGGCTCTGCAGCTGCGCTCTATCCCCATCTCGACCTGACCGATCCCGGCAACGGCGCTCATGCGGCAGACGCAGGCGCCGAGCCCATCGAGCCTCTCGCGCCCAGCGAGCCCGTCCGCCATGGTTGACCTGGTCGATCGCGCGCGCGCCGCGGTGACCGAGCGCGCCGAGCTGCCGGGCATGAGCCTGATGGAGCATCTGGCCGAGCTGCGCCGGCGCATCATCCATTCCGCCATCTACCTCATCGCCGGCTTCTTCATCATGTGGTTTTTCCACGAAAAGATTTACTACTTCATGGAAAAGCCGATTGTGTTCGCGCTGGCCCAGCACCACCTGCCCACGCAGCTCGTCTATCACAACCCCATCGACCCCTTTAACATGTACCTCAAGATCAGCTTCATGGCCGGCTGCATTCTCGCCTGCCCGTTCGTGCTGTGGGAGCTGTGGCTCTTCATTTCTCCGGGGCTCTACAAGAACGAGAAGCGTTACGTTGTCCCGTTCATGTCGGCCACCATCGGCCTGTTTCTCGCCGGCGCATATTTCGGATACCGCTGGGTCTATCCCGGCTCTCTCAATTTCCTGCTCAGCTTCAATCAGGACTTTCGCGCCCTGATCGAGATCAATGAGTACACCGACCTGTTTCTCACCGTGATCCTGGGCCTGGGTCTCACCTTCGAGCTGCCCATTCTCATCATGTTCCTTTCGCTGTTCGGCATCGTCAGCCCGAAGTTTCTCTGGAAAAATTTCCGCTACGCCATTCTCCTTATCTTCATCATCGCAGCCATCATTACTCCCACTTCCGACGTGCTCACCATGTGCGTTTTCGCCAGTCCCATGCTGGTCCTGTACATCCTGGGCATCGGCGTCTCGTGGTTCGTCAATCCAGCCTCGCGCAAAAAACGCGCCGCGAAGGCTGCTGCGTGAAACCATCCATTGCTCTCGCTGCACTCCTCATCGCAGCCGCGGCTTCCGGCGCTCCTGCGCAGAATCTTCCGCAGTTCGACGGCAAGCGGGCGCTTGAATACACGCGGCAGTTCGCCGCCATCGGACCGCGCTGGATCGGCAGCCCCGGCCACGCCAAAGCCGAGGCCTTCATCAAGGACCAGTTCCGCCACGATCAGCTGGAGGAGGACACCTTCACCACCAACACGCCCGCCGGCCCCATGGAGATGCACAACTTCATCGTGCGCTTCCCCGGCAAAAAGGACGGGGTCATCGTTCTCGCCTCGCACTACGAAACCAACTATCCGCTGCGCAATATTCATTACATCGGCGCGAACGACGGCGGCTCAACCACGGGACTGCTGATCGAGATGGCCAACTACCTGCGCGGCAAAACGCTCGATGGCTACAGCGTGTGGCTGCTTTTCACCGATGGCGAGGAGGCCATCAAAAGCTGGACCGACGCCGACTCCGTCTATGGCAGCAAGCACCTCGCCGCGAAATGGCAAGCCGACGGCACGCTGAAGCGCATCAGGGCCTTCATCCTCGCCGATATGCTGGGCGACCGCGACCTCGACATTCAGCGGGACATGAACTCGACGCCGTGGCTCGAAGACCTGATTTACCAGGCGGCGACGGAGTACGGATGGCAATCGTATTTCTTCGCGGAAAAAACCTATGACGAGGACGATCATCTGCCCTTCGTGCATCGTGGAGTGCCCTGCGCCGATCTGATCGATCTGAACTACGGCTACAACAATGCGTACTGGCACACCGCTCAGGACACCATGGACAAGCTCAGCGCGAAGAGCCTGACCATCGCCGGCGACACCATCCTCGAAACCATTCGCCTGCTCGACCAGCGGTAGGCGCTGTCCATGCCCCGCCACTGGCTCGCCTTCTTTCTGCTGGTGGGCGTTCTGCTGTTTGTGGACCTGCGGCTGCTCCAACGCCGTGGACGCCCTGTTTCCGCGCGCGTCGCGTGGCTGTGCACGGCGTTTCTCGCCGCTCTGGCCTGCGGGTTTGCCGTTTATATCGCTCGCACCACCGGCAAACAGCCGGCGCTCGAGTTTTTCACCGGTTATCTGATCGAAGGCTCGCTCAGCATCGACAATCTGTTCGTCTTTCTGTTACTTTTTCGCGCGCTGCATCTCGGCGCCGAGCAGCAAAGGCGGGTTTTGCTGTGGGGGGTGCTGGGCGCTATCGTTCTGCGCGGGGCGCTCATCGTCGCCGGGACCACCCTGCTCGCCCGCTTTGCCTGGGTTCAGTATGCCTTCGGCGTGGTGCTGGCCATTGCAGCCGTCCGCCTGCTGTTTTCGAAGCCTGGGATGGCGCCGGCGCGGGGGCCCATACGCTGGATTCGCGATTGCTGCCTGCGCTACGTGACCGGCACGCGCCTCGCGCTCACTTCCCTGCTCCTGGTGATCGCCGCCATCGAAGCGACCGACCTTCTCTTCGCGCTGGACTCGATTCCGGCGGTTCTGTCCATCACGCGCGACCCCTGGATCGCCTTTACCTCGAACATTTTTGCCGTCCTCGGCCTGCGTTCGCTTTATTTTGCTCTTGCGTCCGTCCTCGACCGCTTTCACCTGCTGCACTATGGACTGGCTCTCATCCTGGCCTTCGTTGCCTTCAAAATGCTGGCCGCGCACTGGATCGCCATCCCCATCGGCGTGTCGCTGGTCGTCATTGTTTCGATTCTGGCCATCTTCGTTGTCCTGAGCAGAACCATCCCCGCCGCAGGGATTGCCCCGGGCCGCGCCGTCTGACGGTTTCCCGCTTCCATCTCGCCGCGTTATAGTTTCTCTGCATCGTTCGGGAGGAGTGGTTATGAAAGTGGGCATTCTGGGTTCCGGTATCGTCGGCCAAACCCTGGCGGCGGGGTTTCTGAAACATGGGCACGAAGCAATGATCGGCACCCGCGAGCCGTCGAAACTCGCCGACTGGAAGAAGGCCAACCCCAAAGGCCGCATCGGCAGTTCCAGCGAAGCGGCGAAATTTGGAGAGGTCATCATCCTCGCCGTCAAAGGCGGAGCCGCCGCCGATGCGCTGCGCGCCGCGGGCAAAGCCAACCTCGCCGGCAAGCCCGTCATCGACGCCTGCAACCCGATCGCCGAAGCTCCGCCGGATCACGGTGTCCTGAAGCTCACTACCAGGCAGGGCGACTCGCTGATGGAGCAACTGCAGCGCGAGTTCCCCGACGCACACTTCGTCAAAGCCTTCAACTCCGTCGGTGCCCCGCAGATGGTCAATCCGCACTACGCGGACACTAAACCAACCATGTTCATCTGCGGCAACAATGAAGCGGCGAAAAGAGCTGTGGCTGGGATCCTGGATCAGTTTGGCTGGGAGACCGCCGACATGGGCACGGTGGAGGCGGCTCGCGCCATCGAGCCGCTGTGCATGCTGTGGTGCATCCTCGGATTCACGAAAAATGAATGGACGCACGCATTCAAGCTGTTGCGGAAATAACCTAAACCATCACTTTAGCGGCGGCAAAATCAAAAAGCGAAGCCGGTTCGCCCTTCGCTATAAGCGAGTGCTTCCCGAACGTCGCATCGTCGCGATTCGGGAAGTCGTTGCGATAATGCGCGCCACGGCTCTCTTTGCGAGCCAGCGCTGACCGCACGATCAGCTCGCCGACGGTCAA
>JASHPM010000403.1 GCA_030038115.1 Acidobacteriaceae bacterium
GGCTGCGGGTTCCAATGGATGTCGTTTTGCCTTAGACGCAGCCGGATCGGAAAGGTCATCTGCAATTTCGTAGAGAAAATGTGTCAGAAATATGAATTTTAAGATTTCAGCATTGCCAGCACCTCCTGCACTACAGTACCTAAGTACTTGATTTTGGATGACGCAAGCGGGAATTCCCTGCTGTCCGAAAATGGACTCCCAATTGCTAAGTACCCCGTTATCAAGCCTCCCCGGCTCAATCGGCTGTCCTCACCCCAGACTTTCGTAAGACATTCGGTAGTCGCTTTGGTTTTTGGGAACTAAAGTTTAGGCCACTCAGAGTTGAGCCAGCCTACTTGTCGATCCGGGTGCTCGTTCCTGTTTTCGCACCCGGCGGTCGTGAATGATAGCGAAACGAAGACCCTATGGAGGAGCTGTAATGAAGCAACTCAGCTTTCGGTGCATCGTCGTAGCTGTTGCGGCTCTGTTCTGCGCATGTACGGGCGCGAACCATGCATTTGCTCAGGCGACAAACACAGGCACGGTGGTCGGCGAGATCGCCGACTCGAGCGGAGCCCTGATCCCGGGCGCTGCGGTGACTCTCACCAATGCCTCGACCGGTTTGACGCTGACGGACACCACCAATGCGGCCGGGAAATATGCCTTTACGACGGTCCCTCCAGGGACCTACTCGATCAGCGCCACGAAGTCGGGATTCTCGACTGCCAGGACCAGCGGTCAGGTCGTGAACCTGGGCGAGCAGCTGACCGTCAATCTGACACTGAAAGTGGGCACCAGCACGGAAACGGTGGAAGTGCAGGTGGTCGGCACCGAGCTGCAGACGCTGAACTCCACCGTCAGCCAAACCATCGGGCAGGAGGCGATCGACTCGCTACCCAGCCTGAACCATGACGTGAACACGTTCACAGTGTTGCAGCCCGGCGTCAGCGTCGAGGGCAGCGTGGCGGGCGCGGTGAATGACCAGAGCACGTTCCTGCTGGACGGCGGCAATGCCACCAACGACATGGACGGCGGCAACAACGTCTACATGGGCACTTTCGCCGGCGATCCCACAGAGGGAGAGGCGGGAGCGAAGACGGGCGTCTCGGTGCCGACGGGCGCCACGCCGACGCCGACAGACAGCGTCGAGGAAGTGACGGTCAATTCGGCGAACCAGACCGCGGACTTCGACAACTCAGCCGGCGCTCAGGTGGAGTTTGTCACGCCGCGCGGAACCAACCACTGGCATGGCGGCGCGTATGAGTACTACCTGGACAGCGGCGTGGGGGCGAACAGCTGGCAGAACAATCAGACCGACACGCCGCTCTCCAATTACCATTACAACCGCTTTGGCATGAAGGCAGGCGGCTTTATTCTGCCCGCGCACTGGGGCGGCCGGACCTATCTGTGGGCATGGTTTGAGGGTCTCCGCTACCCGAACTCCGCCACCATCGAAGCCACAGTTCCTTCGGCGGCCATGGAAGCGGGCATGCTCACCGAGGGCGGCACGAGCTACAACATGAAGTCGATTGATCCGCGCGGGATCGGCATCAATCCCGATGTGCAGGCGATGTGGACCAAGTACGAGCCGGCCGGCAACGATCCCACTTGCGCTTCCAGCCCGGGTCCGTACTGCGATGGAGTCAACACCGTCGGATATAAAGCCAATATATCCCTCCCGACGAGCAGCAACAACGCCGCCGTTCGCATCGACCACGATTTCAGCACCAAGTGGCACTGGTTCGCGAGTTATCGGTACTACTATCTGCAACTGGCTACGGACAGCCAATACGACATCGGCGGCTTCTTCTCCGGCGACAAGCTGGGAACGCCGGCGGCTCTGTCGAGCCGGCCGCAGATTCCGTCGTATTACGTCACCGGCCTCACCACCAACATTACGCCGAATACGACCAATGATTTTCATTACAGCTTCCTGCGCGACTACTGGCAGTGGGGCGACGACAACGCGCCGCCGCAGATTGCCGGCCTGGGCGGAGCCATGGAGCCGGGCGGTGAGAACAGCGAATTTACGGTTCTTGCCCCGTTCAACGTCAACTCCCAGAATATCCGCACCCGTTTCTGGGATGGCCACGATAACTTCTTCAGCGACAACGTCTCCACCCTGAAGGGCAACCACTTGCTGCAGTGGGGCGGCCAGTATCAGCGCAATTACGACTACCACCAGCGCAGCGACAACGGCGGCGGCATCAACTTTACGCCCACCTACCAGCTGGGCGATTCAGTGGGCGGTGGGCTGGTTGACTGGTCAGGCCTGGCATCCTCGGGCTTTCCGACTTCCAACACCGCGGCTCTCCGGAACGCAGCCGAAGTGTACGGTATCGTTACTGAGTCCCAGGTCGTCTATACGCGGTCCGGCCCCACCCTGGCGTTAAATCCGCCGCTGACGCACGCCTTCGACCAGCAAACCATCGATTACTACAATGCGTACGCCAGCGACACCTGGCGCTTGAAACCCAGCCTCACCCTGAACTATGGCCTGGGCTACACGATTGAAATGCCTCCCGTGGAAGCGAACGGGAAGTCGACGGTCCTCGTGAACGACGCTGACGAGCCCGTGAAGTCTGCCGATTACCTCGCTGAGCGCAAGGTTCAGGCGGAACAAGGAAACGTCTTTAACCCGGAGCTTGGTTTTGCCCTGACTGAAAACGTCGGCGCGGGAGTCAAATACCCCTACAATCCCTTCTATGGTTCCTTTAGCCCGCGGGTCGGTCTCGCATGGAACCCGAGCTTCTCGAAGGCCACGGTCATCCGCGGTGGATACGGGCGCATCTACGGTCGCCTGAATGGCGTGGACCTTGTGCTGGTGCCGCTGCTCGGCGTCGGTCTCATGCAGCCGGTGCAGTGCAAAACGGACCTCAGCAGCGGCGTTTGCGGAACCTCCCCCGGGACGGTGAGCACTGCCTACCGCATCGGAGTGGACGGCAACAGCCCTCCCATGTCGCCAACCCCGGTGGCCGCGACCGCTCCGCAGCCGATCTATCCCGGCGTGAACTTCGCTGAGGGATCGGCCAACGAAGGCATGGATCCCTCGTTCCGTCCCAACGTGCTTGACTCGTTCGATCTGACCGTTCAGCGCCAGATCGGCCAGAAGATGATCTTACAGGTCGGGTACATCGGGCGTATCATCCACCACGAATATCAGCCCGTCAACCTGAACGCCGTCCCGTACATGATGTCGGTGGGCGGCCAGCAGTTCCAGGAGGCCTACGCCAATATCGAGAAGGCGCTGGGTTGCGCAACCTCCGCTGCCGCCTGCGGGGCGAATGTTCCCGCAGCCGGAACCGCGGCCTATGCCACGTACATCAATTCTGTGGCGACGCAGCCGTTCTTTGAAGCGATGAAGTCCACTGGCTTTTGCACCGGTGACGTCTCCGGAACCTCAACCCCGTATGCCAGTTGCACTGCGGCGGTCCTCGATCAGCAACTGGCCAATTTTGAAACCCAGGCGGTCTGGAGCCTCTGGTCGTCTCTGGATAATGGCGGCAGCGCCCCCGGCTTCCCCTTCAAGCCCACCATGCTGAACAGCTCCGGGCAGTTCACCAGCGGCGTGGCTCTGAACGCCGCCACCGGTTACGGCAACTACAACGGCGGATTCGTCAGCTTCAGCACCCGTGGCTGGCACGGGCTGACGATGCAGAACAACTTTACCTGGAGCAAGGCGCTCGGCACCGGCGCCGTGGTGCAGGCTTCCAGCGAATACACGCAGAACGATGCCTATAACCTGGGCGCGATGTACGGGGAACAGAGCTTCGATCGGCGCCTCGTTTACAACACAGCGATCGTTGCCACTGAGCCGTGGTTCAAGAGCCAGAGCGGCTTCCTGGGACGCGTGGCGGGCGGCTGGACCTTCGCCCCCATCGTCACGGCGGGCAGCGGCGGACCCGTGTACTGCAATACGTGGACCGATGCTCAGGGGTGGGGCGCCGGTGACGGCGCCGATTACTTCGATAACGAGCAGTGCGTCTTCACCTCACCATACAATGCGGGCCACACCGCGCACTATGGGATAACGGGCGACGCGACGACCGGTGTGGGTACGGCCACATCGGTCACACCGGTCAACATGTTCTCGAATCCGCTGTCGGTGTGGAACCAGGTGCGTGCTCCGATCCTGGGCATCGACACCAAGAACCCCGGCCAGGGTCCGTTCCTGGGTCTGCCGTACTGGAACATGGATGCACAGATCAAGAAAAACTTCAGGATCGCGGAGTCGACGAGCTTCGAGTTCTCATACATCGCGGCCAACGTATTCAACCACTCTACCTTCAGCGATCCGTACCTGGCCCTCGGCTACAACCCTGCGTGGGGCGTGCTGAACGGGCAGCAAAGCAGCCCGCGGGAGATGGAATTCGGAGGCCGGATCATCTTCTAGTGCGATCGGGCTTTTGTTATTCGAAGCGGAGGGGCGACCCTCCGCTTTCGTTTTTTTCCAGCCCAATAGGAAATCCACAGCCGCAACAAAAGTAGTATGCGTATTACCCGCCCAGGTCTTGTCTTTTCGGATACCCGCGGAGTAAAAGGTTTTTCTGGGCTGCTGAAAGGGAATCTCTTCAGTAACCTCTCGGGCCATCGGCAAGGCAACCTAAATCTCTCCCAGGGAATCACCCATTCCAATGATTGCTGACATTCTTCTGGTGGACGACAACTGCATTCAGGCGACCACCAGGAAAGCGATTCTGGCCCGCTCCGGCGGAAACGTCGCGGTCGCCTGCGATGGACGGCAGGCTCTCGCCATGCTCGACCAGGCAGGCATAATGCGGCCTGTTGGGCTGGTGGTGACGGACCACCTGATGCCGGGGATGAACGGACCGGAGTTCGTTGCTCAGCTCAGGACCAGATTTCCGAACCTTCCTGTGGTCGTTCTGAGCGGCCTGGAGGAAGCCGAGGATGAATACCGCAACCTCGACGTCATCTTCCGCGTCAAGCCCTTTCCTCCGGATCAGCTGCTGGCGCTGGTGAGGTCGCTGCTCACGCAGCCCATCCGCCGCACAGCCTAAAAACCAGGATAACGGCGCCTCATCTACGGGTTACGGGCTACCTGCTACCTGCTTCCCGCTTCCTGCTCCAGGCTCCCAGTTCTTAGTGTGAGATTTGTCACAGCGCCGCTGGCCGCCGGACGCGAAGATCGACTTGTCTCTGGTTGCCGCGTGGCCGTCGCTGATCCCCTGAAAGTGCGACAATCAGAAGGTCGATCCCTATGCCCGCATTTGGCAGTTTTGCACTCCTCGTCGCGCTCGCTCTGAGCGGTTATAACCTGCTGGCAGGCGCGGTGGCGCTGCGCCAGCTTGCCACCGGCAGGCGCGGCGGCATTTCCCCCGAAAAGCTGGCCGAGACAGCCCGGCGAGCCGGCATCGCCAGCTTCTTCGCCACCGCATGCGCAGCGTTTGCTCTGGTGTGGGCGGCCTTCACCAACGATTTCAGCGTTGCCTACATCCTCGAGCACTCCAACCGGGCGCTGCCCTGGGCCTATAAGTTTGCCGCGCTGTGGTCGGGGCAGGAAGGTTCGCTGCTGCTGTGGGCGTTCCTCCTCTCGGCCTACGGATTCGTGCTGCGCGTGCGCCACAAAGTCGACGTCAAACTGACCGCCTACGCATCCACTATCCTCGCCGGCATTCAGGTCTTCTTCCTGCTGCTGGTCAATGTGGCCGCTACGCCGTTTTCGCTCACTACCGGAGCAATACCGCCTGATGGCAACGGGTTGAATCCGCTGCTGCAGTATCCGGAGATGGTGATTCACCCCCCGATGCTGTACCTGGGCTACGTGGGATTCAGCGTGCCCTTCGCGTTTGCTCTGGGCGCGCTCATGATGCGTTATCCCGGCGAGAAGTGGATCCACATCACGCGCCGCTGGACCATGGTCACGTGGCTATTCCTGACGGTGGGCATCTTCCTCGGCATGCACTGGGCCTACAACGTCCTCGGCTGGGGTGGCTACTGGGGCTGGGATCCGGTCGAGAACGCCTCGCTGATGCCCTGGCTCACCGGAACCGCCTTCCTGCACTCGGTCATGATGCAGGAGAAGCGCGGCATGATGAAGAGCTGGAATGTGTGGCTCATCTTCTCCACGTTCATGCTGGCGATTCTGGGGACGCTGCTGACGCGCTCGGGGCTGGTCAGCTCCGTGCACGCTTTCGCGCAGTCGGCCATCGGGACGTGGTTCTGGGTGTTCCTGGTCATCACCCTGGCTGTCTGCACATTTGTCTACATCCGCAACCGCGATCATCTGAAAACCGACCACAAACTGGAGTCGCTGGTCTCGCGCGAGTCGAGTTTCCTCTTCAACAACCTGGTCCTGCTGGCGGCGTGCTTCACCGTGCTGTGGGGGACGCTGTTCCCGGTGCTCTCGGAATACGTGCAGGGCAATCGCGTGACGGTGAGCGCCCCGTTCTATAACCGTGTCGCGGTTCCCATCGGCGCGTTCCTGCTGTTCCTGACCGGCATCGGCCCGCTGCTCGCGTGGCGCTCGACCTCGATGCGGAGCATCCGGAAGAATTTTGTGGCGCCGGCAATCGCCGCGCTGGTGGTGGCGATCGCGATCATCCCTCTGGGCGTGCACCCGTGGACCATCTTCACCACCGATGAGCAGGGCGCATTTTACGCGTGGATCACCTTTGCCATGGCGGCGTTTGTGCTCACGGCCATCTTCGCGGAGTTTTTCCGCGGCGCGAAAGTGATTCAGGGAAAATCCGGACAGAATCTGCTGACGTCGATGGTGGAACTGACGAGGCGCAACACCCGCCGCTACGGCGGTTACATCGTCCATTTCGGGATCGTTCTCATCTTCATCGGCTTCGCCGGCCAGGCGTTCAATCAGAGCCATGAGCAGACCATGAACTACAAGCAGAGCTTCATGCTCGGGCCGTATCGCGTCGAGTGCCTGGACTACTCGCAGGATTCGAATCCGAATTACGACACGGAATTTGCCATGCTGAATGTCTACCGCGGCGATCGTCTGGTGACGAAGCTGGCGCCGGAGCTGCGCGTTTACGCCGTGAACCAGCAGCCCTCGACCATCGTTGCGAACCATGCGACGCTGGCATGGGACCTGTATGTGATCTACGCGGGCAAGGACCCGGCGACCGGGCAGCCCGTGATCAAGGCGTTCCTGAATCCGCTGGTGTCGTGGATCTGGATTGGGCTGATCGTCACGATTCTGGGCACCGCCATCGCACTGGCGCCCAACTTAAGCGCGGCGCTGGTGGCGCAGCGGCATCGCGCCACGGTTCCGGCCGAGGCCGTTCCCGCGGGAAGGGCGGGCGACTGATGCGCCGCCTTATTCAATACGGACTGCTCCCTCTGCTCGTCGTTCTCGGCGTGGTCACCATGGGCTCGGCCGATACCGAGTCGCGCTACAACGATTTGGGCCACAAGCTGATGTGCGTCTGCGGATGCAATGAGATTCTGATCGAGTGCAACCATGTGGGTTGCCCGGATTCGGATCAAATGCTCGCTGAGTTGCGGGCGGCCATCGCCGGCGGCCAGACCAACGACGCGATTTTCGCGGCTTTTCAGGATAAATACGGCCCGACGGCTCTGGCCTCGCCGATGCTGACGAAGTTCAATGTTGTGGCATGGGTGGTACCACCCGCGCTGCTGATCCTTGGCCTGCTGGGAACATTCATGCTCGTGAAGAAGTGGCGGCTGCGCACCGCGGCCATGCCGCAGGTGGCCGACGAT
>JASHPM010000404.1 GCA_030038115.1 Acidobacteriaceae bacterium
CTCGTTGCCCCTGCTACTCTGGGTACGTCACCACCCCCCACTCTGGATCGATACCGATGCGGCGCACCGCCTCACTCCTCGTGTCTCTCGCCTGTCTCTGCCTCTCCATTCGCGCACAAGCCCAAACCCCCGCCCCCATCCCCGTCAAAGTCGTCATCGTCACTACCTTTGAAATCGGCGCCGACACCGGCGACCGCCCCGGTGAATTCCAGTTCTGGGTTGAGCGTGAGCACCTCGACCGCGTCCTCCCCTTTCCCGGCGGCGTCCACAACCTCCGCGCCAACGCCGACGGCTCCATCCTCGGCATCGTCACCGGCATGACCATCGGCCCCGCCGCCAGTTCCATCATGGCCCTGGGCCTCGATCCTCGCTTCGACCTCACCCACGCCTACTGGCTCCTTGCCGGCGTCGCCGGCGTCGATCCCAACGTCGCCTCCCTGGGCTCCGCTGCCTGGGCCAAATGGATCGTCACCGACATCCGCCAGGAAATGGATCCGCGCGAGGCTCCCTCGGACTGGCCTTATGGCATCTTCGCCATCGGCGCGCTCCGCGCCGGCCAGCCGCCCGACCCCGCCCGCACCTGGGGCGCCGAACCCCGCGCTTACGCCCTCAACCCGAAGCTCGCCGACTGGGCCTTCAACCTCACCAAAGACACGCCACTCCAGGGTATCTCTGTCATCGACACCCCCGACGTCGCCGCCTTCCGCGCCACCTTCACCGGCTATCCCAACGCCCAGCGTCCGCCCTTCGTCCTTGAAGGCGATACCCTCGCCTCCGACTCCTACTGGCACGGCGTCATCCTCACCCGCTGGGCCGAAGACTGGGTCCGCATCCACACCCACAACCAGGGCCGCTTCGTCATGACCGCCATGGAAGACTCCGGTGTCGCCGAAGCCCTCACCCGTCTCGACCAGATGCACCGCGCCGACTTCCGCCGCTTCCTCGACCTCCGCACCGCCTCCAACTACTCCCTGCAGGCCCCCGGCCACACCGCCGCCGAATCCATCACCGCTCCTTACATCGCAGGTATCCCCGCCCTCGAGGCGGCATACCGCGTCGCCTCGCCCGTCGTCCACACCCTCCTCGCCCACTGGGACCAGTACCGCGACCACATCCCCGGCGATCCGTAGCAAATAATCGCCAGGCCAGGTATTTTGCCTCAACTCTCAGAACGCGCCTGGTGCGCGTGCGCCGCGTCGGCACGGAGCGCCATTACCGCCTCCAGCCCAGACCCATGGAACAAATCCGCGACTGGGTTGCTTTTTACGAGCGCTTCTGGACAGCAAAACTGAGCGCCCTCGGCGAGCACCGACGGTAATCAATACGCCCTCATGGGCAAGTGAACCCCAAAGAGCGCCTGATCCGCGGAGTCGCAGAGCGACTGATCCCGTTACTCCGCGTGTAACTTGATCCGGATGGATGAATCGTGAACACTGGCTCTGCATCATCCCAGCCCCCGGCAAAGGATCAACATGGTTCCCAGGACCTCCGCGCTGCATTGTCGGCTCCTCTTATCCCTGTTAACGCTCGCGCTCGCCGGCCCCACGCCCGTCATCGCCGCGCAGACCGCGCCTGAACCACAACAACCCTCCGCTCAGTTCGTTGCATTCCTGCACGCCGAGTACGAACGCAGGGAGTACCGTGCCAAAGCGCCCCAGGAGAGCCGTTGGCTCGATGATGGCGACCGCTACACCGTCCTCGAAGATTCTCCAGCGAAATCGGGAGGAACCGACCTGGTCGCATACGGCACGGCCACCGGAAAACGCAGCGTTCTCGTGTCTGCCGAAAGGCTGGTTCCTTCCGGCCAGTCCGCACCCCTCCCGATCGAGGACTACCAGTGGTCCGGCGACCATACGCAGCTCCTCATCTTCACGAATTCGCAGCGGGTCTGGCGTCTCCACACTCGCGGCGATTACTGGGTTTTCCGCCTCTCCGGCGGCCAGCTGACCAAACTTGGCGGCGACGCTCCCGCTTCCTCGCTCATGTTCGCGAAATTCTCCCCCGACGGCCGCTCCGTCGCATATGTGCAGGCGAACAATATTTATGTTCAGGATCTCGACGGCGGCCAGATCCGCCAGCTCACCCACGACGGCTCAACCGAAATCATCAACGGCACCACCGATTGGGTGACAGAAGAAGAGTTCGACCTCCGTGATGCATTTCGCTGGAGCCCGGACTCCGCCTCCATTGCCTACTGGCAATTCGACCAGTCCGGCGTCGCCGATTACACCCTCATCAACGACACCAGTGCGCCTTACCCCACTACTTTCCACTATCGCTACCCTCACCCCGGCGGCGTCAACGCTGCTGTTCGCGTGGGCATCGTCAGCGCGCAGGGCGGCCCAACCCAGTGGATCGATATCCCTGGCGATCCTCGCAACCAATACATCCCCCGCATGGACTGGATCGGCGATTCCGACGAGCTCATCCTCGAAAGCCTCAACCGCCTCCAGAACACTAACCGTGTTCTCGTCGCCAGCGCTCGCACGGGTCAAACCCGGCTGCTCTTTGAAGACAAAGACCCTGCCTGGGTCGACATCGTCGATCAATTTCAGTGGCTCTCCGGCTCAGCCGACCATCGCAGGACCGATCTGCTGTGGCTCAGCGAGCGCGATGGCTGGCGCCACGCCTGGCTCATCTCGCGAGCCACCGGCCAGCCCCGCCTCATCACCAGGTTCGACGCCGACGTCATCCAGCCCGTCCTGCTCGACGAAGCGCACGGATTCTTCTACTTCCTCGCTTCCCCTGGCGACCCCATTCGGCGCTACCTTTATCGCTCACGCCTGGATGGAACCGGAACACCGGAGCGCGTGACCCCCGAGGATGAGCCAGGCACCCATGGGTACAACGCATCCCCCGATGGCAAGTACGCCATTCACCTCTACTCCAGCGCTATGCATCCGCCCAGCTACGAACTCATCGACCTCGACTCGCATCGGGTCGTGCGCAGTCTCGTCACCAACGACGATCTCTTGAAGAAAGACACTGCCATCGATCCCGAACCCGTCGACTTCACTGAAACGCCGGTGAGCGATGGAGCCAGGCTCAGCACCTATGTGGTCAAACCGCCCGGCTTCGACCCAACAAAAAAATATCCCATGCTGGTCTTCGTCTACAGCGAACCCGCGGCGTGCCAGGTGGAGGACGTCTGGCGCTTTACTCAACTCAGGGCTATCGCACGTGAGGGCTACGTCGTGGTCAGCTTCGACAATGAAGGAACACCCGCTCCCCGCGGCCGTGCCTGGCGCAGATCCATCTATCGCCAGATCGGCCTGCTCAATTCCGCCCAGCAGTCCCAGGCCATCGCCGCCTTCGAGCAGTCCCATCCCTTCATCGATACCTCCCGCGTCGGCATGTGGGGACACAGCGGCGGCGGCTCCGCCACCCTCAACGAGATGTTTCGCTACCCAGGCCAGGTCCAGGCCGCCGTTGCCTCCTCTCCCGTACCGGATGAGACGCTTTACGACTCGATCTATCAGGAACGCTACATGGGCCTCCCCTCGGACGACCCGAACGGATACCACGATGGATCTCCCATCAATTTCGCTGAGGGTCTCACCGGACATCTGCTCGTCATTCACGGCTCCGGCGATGATAATGTCCACTTCCAGGGAACCGAAATGCTCGTCAACCGGCTCATCGCTCTCGGTAAGCAATTCGATTTCATGGACTACCCCAATCGAACCCACGCCCTTTCCGAAGGTCCCGGCACTTCGGTCCACGTCTACGCTCTGCGATTGCGTTACCTCGAGGAGTACATCCCCTCAGGTCCCCGATAACCTGGCTGCCAGCCTTTCGCGCCCCGGCGTCACTTCCCCGCGCTGCTTTAGCTTGCCATCCTCGGCTTTTCCTCTCCCCACGAATGGAACCAGGCCGCTGACCCTTGCGTAACCCCTCCACCGGGACCATCGCCGCTTCAGGGAGAGAGACCAGGATGCAAAACCTGCTTCACGACCTTCGCTTCGCCTTGCGCCAGCTGCGTAAGGCGCCAGGTTTCACCGTCACCGCCGTCCTCACCCTGGCCCTCGGTATCGGCGCCATGACCACCGTCGCCACCTGGACCAACGCCGTTCTCTACAATCCGTGGCCGCATGTTGCCGCCCCCGGCGAGCTCCGCTTTATCGACGCCACCGTCCTCGGCAACGAGGGCTACTCCGTCCACTACGACCAGTACCGCGTCGTGCGCGATTCAGGCCGCTCCTGGAAAGATGCCACGGCGTTCGACATGACCCAGGTCAATCTCGCCAACCCCGGCGCCCAGCCCCAGGCTATCGTCGCCGGCGTCGTCTCGTCGAATTACTTCCAGTTCCTCGGCATCGCGCCGCACAGCGGCCGCTTCTTCGATCCCGCCGCCAACGACCGCGCTTTTGGCGCCAACGATGAAGTCGTTCTCTCCGACGCGCTGTGGCGCGCCCGCTTCCATGCCGACCCCTCCGTCGTCGGCCGCGCCGTATCCATCAACCGCCATGCCTTCACCGTCATCGGCATCGCTCCCAAAGAATTCTCCGGAATCTACGGCGGCCTCGCCGAAGCAGCCTGGTTCCCGCTCTCCAGTCTGCGCGACCTCACTGCGGATGCCCCGCCCGATCCCCTGCTCCACTACGGCCTCCAGGTAGCCGTTCGCCTTCGTCCCGGAGTCAGCGACCGCACCGCCGCCGCCGAGTTACACGCGCTCGCCCGTGTTTATGCGCAGCAGCATCCCGGCGACAACCTCTCCCGCTGGGACCTGAACCTCCGCGACGCCGCCCATTTCGAGCGCGGCCTTTTCGGCATGATTGGCGAGCTCCTCCCCATCCTCTTCGGAGCATCCCTGCTGCTCATGGCCCTGGTCTGCATCAACATCGCTTCCCTTCTCGGTCAGCACGCTGCGCGTCGCCGCCGCGAGGTCGCCATTCGCACCGCCCTCGGCGCCAGGCCCTCCCGCATCGCCGCCCAGGTCCTCACGGAAACCGCCCTGCTGGCTCTGGCGGGCGCGTGTGCTGGATGGGCTGCCAGCATCGGCATGTCGCGCGCGCTGCTTGCGCTGCTGCCCAATTTCGGTTTTCCCCTGGCCTTCAACCTTCACGGCGACACCCGTATTCTCCTCTTCGTCACCGCTGCCGCCGTCGCGGTCACGCTCATTTGCGGAACCCATCCCGTCCGCCAGTCCCTGCGCGTCTCCCAAAGTGATGCGCTGCATGAAGGCGGCGCCACCGTCGCCGGCGGCCCGCGCCGTAAATTCGGCCGCCGCGTTCTGCTCGGCCTGCAACTCGGCATGTGTTTCATGGTCCTGGTCTGCTGCGGACTCCTCGCCCGCACCGCGTACAACATCGTCAACCGCGCCACCGGCTTTGACAGCGCCCACTGCCTAACCGCCGGCATCGATCTCTCCCGCTCCGGATACAACGAGCAGCGCGGACTCGCCTTCCAGGCCGCGCTTCTCGATCGCCTGCAATCCGCGCCTGGCGTAGCCTCCGCGACCCTCACCTCGCATCTGCCTATGGGCGACTCCGGTTCCGGCAACACCCAGGGCATCGGCATTCCCTCCTGGGTCCCCCGGAAAGGTGAGGACATGGAAGTCGTCACCGACTTCGAGGGCCCCGGCTTCTTCCACGACATGGGCATCGCCCTGCAACAGGGCCGCGAGTTCGACCCCAGCGACAACGCCTCCGCTCCCGGCGTCGCCGTCATCAATCAGGCCATGGCTCACCGTTACTGGCCGAAAGGCGGCGCCATCGGCAGCAGCCTCATCCTCGGCAAGCGCTCCTGGCGCGTCGTCGGCATCGTCGGCGACTACGCCTACTCCGATCCTTCTAACACCGACCCCGAACCGCTCCTGTTCCTGCCCCTCGCGCAGCACTACCAGAGCTATGTCATCGTGGCCCTTCGCTCCCGCACCACCGCCGCGGCCGTCATGCCCCAGCTCCGCCAGGCCGTCGCCGGCCTCGACAGCTCGCTCCCGCTTGAAAATGTGAGCGCCCTCGCGGAGCTCGCCGGCATGCGCTATCAAATCGCTCGCATCCCCGCCGAACTCCTCAGCGTCTACGCCATCTCCAGCGTGCTGGTCGCTATGCTCGGCCTCTATGCGGTCATGGCGTATTCCGTCATCGAGCGCTATCGCGAGTTCGCTCTGCGCATGGCTCTCGGGTCCACTCGCGCCGCCGTCTTCCAGCTGGTCCTCAGCGGCAGCTCGTGGACGGCCATCATCGGACTCCTCACCGGCGGCCTCGGCTCCATTGCCGCCGTGCGTCTGCTGCGCTCTATGCTCTTCGGCGTCGCCCCCTTCGATCCGCTGAGTTACTGCGCCGCCGCAACCCTCCTCCTGCTCACTGTCTTCCTTTCCGGATTGGCGCCCGCCCGCCGCGCCGCTTCCATCCAACCCATGCAGGCCCTTCGCACGGAATGAAGAGAACCTCTCACTCGTAGCGCAGAGCCACCATCGGTTCCACGCGCACCGCGCGTCGCGAAGGAATCAGCGCCGCCAGCAGTGCAATCGCCAGCAACAGCAGCGCGACCCCCCCGAACGAAAGGCCGTCAATCATATGAATCCCATACAGGACGTGCCGCAGCAGATACGCCACCCCGCTGGCCAGCACAACGCCCACCAGCAGCCCCGCCACCACCGGCCGCGTGCTCTCGCGCAAAATCAGCCCCACAACGTCGCGCTTCTTTGCCCCCAGCGCCATCCGTATCCCCACTTCCCGCGTGCGCAGCGCAACCATATAGCTCACGTGCCATAGATGCCCATCGAAGCCAGCACCAGCCCGAAGACGCCGATCATAGTGGCGATGCTGGCGGCCAGGCTGGCATCGATGAAGGTGTCCGTCTGGCGCAGCATCCAATCGAGGGTAGAGATGGTGGCGGGCAGGTTCGCGTCCACCAACGACATCGCCGGCCCGATAGCCGCCATCACCGGCCCTGGATCGCCCTGCGTGCGAATCAGAATCGGATAATTCTGCACCTCGCTTTCCGGCAACGGCACATACACCTGCGCAGAGTCGCCGCCGTCGGGAAGAACGCCACGCACGTCGCGGCTGACGCCAATGACCTCGTAAACCGGGCCGTCAGGCAGAATCTCGCCCGGAGCCCGCCACGCCCGGTCGGTACCCATGCGCAGTTTGCGCCCGATGGGGTTCTTCCCTGGCCACAGCTGTCTCGCCGCCGACTCGCTGAGAATCACGTTCCCTTCCGGCTGCCCGGCCTGGGGCTCGAAGCCCAGCCCGAAGAGCAGCGGAATGCCGAGCGTCCTGAAGTAGTCGGCCTGGACGAAGGTGTAGCAGAGCCACGCGCGGGTGTTGCTGGGCGTGGGCTTGTTGCCATCAAGCGCAATGGCGGCCCATCGCACATTGTCGTCGTCGGGGGCGCGCCCATCGCTGATGGAGGCGACGCCCGGAAGCCCGGCAAGGCGATCGCGCAGCTCATGCATCAGCAACGCGCTGCGCTGCGGGGTGTATTGCGGGCCGTCGGGAAACCGTACCTCGAGGTCGATAACCTGCTTGGCGTCGTAGCCGGTCTCCACGCTCAGTGCGCGCATCGTGCTGTGCACCAAAGAGGCGCCGGCGATCAGCAGCGCCGTGCAAATGGCCACCTGCCCGGCAATCAGAATGCCGCGCAGTCGGCGGCTGCGCATGGGCGACGTTGCCGCATTTGCGCGCAGCGCGGATGACAGCGCGGCATGCGAGCTTTCGACCGCGGGGGCAAGTCCGAAGAGAACCCCGGCGGCGAGAGAGATGGCAAAGACGTAGGCGAAGATGGCAAAGTCGGGCCGGATGTGGACCACGAACGTCGCCATGTCGGCGGGGAGGGTGTCTTCCGCCATTTTGGCCAGCTCTTTGACCAGCGCCCAGGTGCAGAGCAGAGCGGCGCCGCCGGCTGCCAGGCCCAGAAGCGTGCTCTCCGTCAGCAATTGCCGGATGAGGCGGCGGCGTGTGGCTCCCAGAGAAAGCCGTAGACTCAGCTCATTCTGGCGCGCGGCCGCGCGAGCCAGTTGCAGACCGGCAACGTTGGCGCACGCAGTCACCAGCACCATGCCGGCGGCAACCATGATGAGGAAAACGACGAAGTTCACTGCGGGCGGAATCTTTCCCAACTCCGAACCGGGCGTCAGCACTACGGTGCCGGGGCGGCTTAGGTCGGAGCGGGAATCGTGGAGGGGGCGGAGGCGGTCTGCGAGCAGATTCATCTCGGCCTGCGCTTCTTTGAGGCCCACACCGGGCGCGAGGCGGCCTATGACCGTGCTGGTAGCATCGTCGCGGTCGCTCAGCAGGTGGTCGCCGGGATGGACCAGCGCTTCAAGGCTGAGCGGAAACCAGAAGTCCGGCGCGCCGATGGAGGCGCCGGCGAAATCGTGCGGGGTGACGCCCATGATCGTGAAGGCCGCCCCATTCAGGCGGATGGGTTTGCCCACAATGTTCGGATCTCCGTCAAACCGCCGCTGCCAGTAGTTTTCGCTGATGACAACGGCGGGCGAAGCGGCCAGTCGAGCTGTGTCTTCCGGCTCGAAGGTGCGGCCACGCAGCGCGGCCACGCCTAGCACGGAAAAGTAGTTCTCGCTGACCATGGATACGCTGGCCAGCTCGGCGCTGCTGCGCGTCGGGCTGGATGGCAGCATGCCCCATCGCTGAAACAGCGACGTGGTTGCGCCGCTGCGTTGCCGCTCCACGCCGCCGGCTCCGGTAAGAATCAGTTGCTCATACTCATTGCTGACAGCCGCGAGGCCGCTGAACGAATGCAGCTGGTCTCGATAGGCGAGGTAGTCGGGGTAGCTGAAGTGGCGATCGATTTTGCCCGGCTCCCGGATGGTTACAATGCTCACCATGCTGCGCGGGTCGCGGGCATCGAAGCCGCGCAGCAACAGCACCTTGTATGCGGTGAAAATCGTGGTGTTCAGTCCAATGCCCAGCGCCAGTGCCAAAATCGCC
>JASHPM010000405.1 GCA_030038115.1 Acidobacteriaceae bacterium
GCACCGGCCTCTATGGCCACTATGTCGACTGGCAGTTAGCCCAGCCTTCTGTCCGCCGGCTGCAGGACTTTATGGAATTGAAGGTCGAGGAGGCCGTAGCGGTATGAAACACGGCCGTTACTCCGCTGTTGCGATCTCCAGCCGCATGACGGCAGCACGGCTGGGTTGACAGCGATGCAAATCGCGCACATCCTTGAAACTCTCCGGCGGTGCGAGGAACTGCTGGGTCCCCACCGTCGGATTGATGATCCCGGGCACTGGCGAGGCCGACCACCCGTGGAACCGGAGAAATGGCAACGTATCAAGCACGTTTTTGGCGCGGCACTGGAGCAAGAGCCGGACAGCCGGGCCGCGTTCCTCGAGCTCTCCTGCGGCGGAGATGCGGAACTGAGGGCAGAAGTCGAATCGTTGCTGGCGTTTCATTGCGATGATTCGACGATGCCTCCGAGTCCCGATCCGCTGCTGCAACCAAAGGGCCTGTTAACCGACTCAGAGGCGGTGCCTGGATGTCGTATCGGACCCTACCGTCTGGTTCGTGAAATCGGACGCGGCGGGATGGCGCTCGTCCATCTGGCGGTTCGCGATGACGACCAGTATCACAAGCGTGTAGCGATCAAGTTCGTGCGGCGCGGAATCGACGATGACGACATGGTGCGCCGATTCCGCAATGAGCGGCAGACCCTTGCTGCGCTCGATCACCCCAATATTGTGAAGCTTCTCGATGGAGGCAGCACGGAAGAAGGAACGCCCTGGCTGGCGATGGAATACGTCGAAGGTCTTCCGGTGGATGAGTACTGCGACGCGCACCGGCTGACGATTACAGAACGCCTCAGGCTCTTTTGCACAATTTGCGCCGCGGTTCAGTACGCTCACCAAAATCTTGTTATCCATCGCGATCTGAAACCCAGCAACATCCTTATAACCGCTGAGGGAGTGCCCAAGCTTCTCGACTTCGGAATCGCGAAGCTGCTGAATCCGGAGGTCTCAGCGCAGACGCTGCTTCTTACAGAGCCAAATGCCTGGGTATTGACGCCCGAATATGCCAGCCCGGAGCAGGTTCGCGGATCGACTATCACCACCGCCACCGATGTTTATTCTCTTGGCGTCATTCTCTACTACATGCTGAGTGGATGCCCGCCCTACCGCTGGCGAACGCGCACGCCCCTGGAGATTGGGAAGGCCATCTGTGAAGACGAACCGGAGAAACCAAGCACTGCCATCGTTCGTGCGGAGCGACCCGCGTCCGGCGAAGGGGCTGCCGGCTCTGCGGAGGTTGTCAGCCGAACCCGTGAAGGCAGTCCCGAAAAGCTGCGCCGACGGCTCGCGGGCGATCTGGACAACATCGTTCTGAAAGCTCTACGGAAGGAGCCTGAGCGACGGTACCAATCGGTGCTGCAGCTGTCCGATGACATCCGCCGCCACATCGATGGGTTGCCCGTAACCGCGCATCGGGCCAGCTTCACCTATCGAACTTCCAAATTTGTCCGCCGGAACAAAGGCGCCTTTGCGGCGGGAGTGCTGATCGTGGTTGCGCTGGTCGTCGCCACCGCGGTTACCGGCTGGGAAGCGCACGTGGCCAACCAGCAAAGGATTCTCGCGGAGAGCCGATTTAGCGACGTCCGCCAGCTTGCGGATTCTTTCCTCTTCGATTTCGACGACGCGATCAAGAATCTTCGGGGGAGCACGCCGGCGCGGGAGCTTATTGTACAAAAGGCTCTCGAATATCTGAATCGCCTGAAGGCGGAGAGCGAAGGAAATGCTTCCCTCCAGATGGATCTCGTTCGTGCGTACCTCAAAGTTGGCGATATTCAGGGATCACCCTACACCGCGAATCTGGGCGATTTAAGAGGTGCATTGGAGACTTACAAAAGGGGACAGCAGATTGCCTTAGCCCTGTTCCGTTCCCACCCAGACGACCACAATGTGCAACTGCTTCTGGCGAAGACCTACGGCAACATCGGCGCGGCGCAGGTATTTGCAGGGAGACCGCAAGATGCGATCACAAATCTGAATCGCGCAGTTGAACTCTTGCGTCCCATTACCTCTTCATCGGGCGCAGGCGTCGACGCCGTACTGGATCTGCTCAATAGCTACACCGAACTGGGCGATGCCTACGGCCACGGCAGCGTTGTCAATTTAGGGCAGCCACGAAAAGCGCTGGAATTCTTTCAGCAGGCGCTGACTTTGGGCCAGACTGCGCTGATTTCTCATCCCGGAAACGCAAGCCTTCACGAGCACATTGCGGTCGCGGAAACAAAGATCGGGGACGTTCTCCTGGGCGAAAGAGAATTGAATGGAGCGGTAGAGTACCATCGCAACGCATTGAAGGAATTCACAGCGATCGCATCGTCCGAACCTGAGAATGCAAGGGCAAAGCGGGAAGTTTGTGTTGCCGAGGACCGTTTGGCCAGGAGTCTTTGGGAGCGCGGTGACCGAAAGAAGGCAGTCGAGCTAGATCGGAAAGCTCAGCTGATTGCTGAAGATTTGTATTCTGCAGATCCAGCAAACATGCAGGCGAAATTTGATCTTGCAGTCGGATTGCGCAATCTTTCCCAGGAATTGTCAGCAACTCACAGCTTTGCCGAAGCGGTCGATTATTTTCGGCGCGCAATTGAGCTCGTTTCGGACCTTGCTGCCGCCGATCCCACGAATGTCGAACGCCAGGCGCAACTCGGGGAAGGTCTGGTGAGCTTTGGCCATCTTCTCCGGCAAGTCGGCCGACAGGAGGAAGCGCTGCGCCGGACCGGGCGGGGCCTGGAGGTTGAGCGTAGTCTGGCGGCTTCGAAAATGGCCACCGCCGACCAGAAGCTTACATACGCATATGCTCTTCTCACATGTGATCCGGAACAATTGCGCAATCCAGCCGAGTCCCTCGAGTTTGCGCGACAGGCGGAGAAGATGGATCCGAATGACCCAGACGTCCTCAACGTGCTGGCCTCAGCGGATTTCGCACTGGGAAACGTCCACCAGGCTGCCGAAACCGAAGGCCATGCGCTCACCCTGATCGGCCAACACAGCAACGCGGACTCTTTCTTCTCCGCAAAGGAAATTCGAGACAATCTCACAAAGTTTGAGAAAGTCTTGAATACATCGGGCCGGTCGAAAGTGGAGTAGGCGGGAGCGATTGTCAGCTACTCCGATCCCTTCACAAGCCAGCCCCTCTTAGCCGGCCTGCCGAAACGGGTCGGGAAGCTCGACAGAGCAAAGCGGTAGCGCCCAGGTCACCAAATCTGGTGGTCACCTTGCACCGTCCAGTTTGGATTTGTTGACCAAGTCCGAGGTTCTCGAATTAAATCTTTTCGAGTTCGCTTCGTACAAGATGACCTCGTTGTCTCATCAGCCTTGCATCAACGATCCTGAAGAACTCAAAGGTCGGATCAGCTTGTTCACCGCTAACCTCGCAGCGGATTTCCCCTTGAGCATCAACAATCAAAACGGCAAGATCACGGAGGAATGCGATGACAACCTCGTTTCGATCACGCCCTTCGTACGAAATTTCCAGAAAGTCGTTCCCCACCTCGATCAACAAACCAGTTCGACTCGCCAGCTCCACGATTCGGGCTTGGCTGCTGTCAGTAAGGCGAGGGAAGGTCAGATATCCATCGCATGAACGGAGCCAGTCCCTTTCACCCTTTTCATTCACATGCATATTGTGTTTCCATTCGCCACACAGGCGCTTTGATCCGAGGCCGGCCCCAGCGTCCGGGGCTGGCCTCCGGGCAGACATTCGGGCGACTCAGGCTGTCACCCCAATACGCGCATATCAGTGGAACAAGAGCTCATCGTCGATGCGCTAGAAAACGCTGACGCGGGTGAGCTCCTTTTGCCGTGCTTTGCGCGTTGATCAGGGAGAGCGTGAGGTACGAGGCTCAATCGAATTTCTACGGAGGAAGCGATGAAGGCACTTCTGGAGTCGAAGTTCTCGTCTATGTCGAAGGTCCGCGTGACTGAGGGCTTCCGATTCGCCCTTCTGACGATTCTGATTTCAGGCCTTTCGTCCGGTTGCACATCGGCCGCCCAGGCGTACCCGGGTGTGCAGAGAGCTTTGCTGCAGCTGGCACCGGCTGGTGACTCGTCGCTTCCCGCGCAACAGGCCGTTCCCGCCGTTCCATTGACTGCGACCGTCGCTCCCGGCGGGGATTTCACCGCCTCCGTGCCGCGAGGCTGGTCGATCGCTTCATCGCAGCAGGGCGACAGCTTCGTTATCTCACCGGCGGGGCAAGCGCAGCCCTCGGCCTACTTCATCGTCGTCGATGTTTCCGACCTTCGTTTTCGCGCTTCCATTGCCGCATGCTCGCGCGGATTCCGTCCCTTCGGAGACCTGCTCACACAGTGCACGATCCCTTCGGTGCGGCTCCAGCTCTCCGACTCCAGCCGCGTGTGGGGTCCTGAACAGGCCCTCGACCTCATCCTCCAGGCCATGCGGGCCAATGGTGCAGGCCAATTCGCCGTGCCCGCCGTTATTTCCATTTCCTCCTCAGCCTATTCCGCCCAGGCCTTCTATCGCGTGTCGGGCACAACGCCCAGGGGCCCGGTCGAGCAGTGGGGAGTCGTCACAACGGTCTATCTGCCCAATCCCATGCTCGATCCGCAGGCTGTTACCAGCGTTGCCATCATCGCCGGTTGCTCCGCTTCGCCCGATATGACCCCGAGCTTCCGCCGCACCTGCGCCGGCATCATTGATTCCTATCGGCCATCGCCGGCCTGGGTGGGCCGCCTCACCGCCGGCATGGTGAACAACTATCAACAGGAAGGTCAGATTCTCCTGCAAATGGGTTACACCGCCCTTCAGGGATTCCAGACCCGCGAGCAGATGATCAACAACTTCGGTCATTTCATGCAAAACATCCAGTGGCAAACCTTCAAGGCCATTCAATCGCGCAGCTACCTCAATGGTCAGGAATGGATCGCCACATTCGGAGGCAACACGCTTATGAAGAATCCTAAAACCGGCGAGCTGATCTCCGTCCCCTTCGGCTATGCGAGTTATGGCCTCGACGACCGCAGCTTCACTCCGACCGTACTGGCAGGGCCGGATGAGAGACCCGGCGCCTCGATCGGCAACGTCCAGAGCCAGCTGAGTCTTGTTCCTGCGCAATAAAACCAATTCCGGCCATTTTTAACAAGCGATGCCCGAATGGCGCGCCAGGCGTTTCAAAGCGGGTTTATGAGATGGGTTCTAGGGTGGCTGAACGCACTTGCGGTTTAGAGTCCTGGCTTCTTGTCCTCAGGCTTAGATGCTGGACGACTCTCCGGTTTCGGCGCAGGCACAGGCTTTGCTGCTGGAGCCGGATGAGACCTGGGCTTCGAAGCTGGTGCTGCGTGTTCGGCAGGCGCCGAACGGCTCGATTCTGTACGCGGAGTCGGCGCGGACCGCCTTTCCGTTCGCGGCGCCGCTTCCGTGTGCACCACAGGACGGCTCTCCGCTCGCGGCGCTGTCTCCTTGCGAACTGGTGTCGCCGGACGTGTGGTCTCCGGATGAATGGTCTCCGGTCGCGTCTTCACCGGTTTTGCTTCCGTGCGCGCCGTCGCATGGGGGGTGGTCGTTGGCCGCGTCGTCTCTGGCCGCGTCGCCGGACGAGATTCCGTCCGCGCAGTCCTTGCATGGCTCGTTTCCGGCCGTGCGGTCGTCGTGTGGCTCGCTTCCGGTCGTACCGCCGTCGCGGCTCGATCGACGCGCCGTCACTGCTTCGATCTCTCGTTTGACCCGGGCGACCTCTCTCCGACAACGCCTGAAGTGCTCGGACGCCACCTTGTGTCGCGATCGCCGAACCCGGTCGGCGGCATCGTACGCTCGACGCTCTGAAGCATCCATGCTTTCAAAATCGGGCGTCATCGTTTGGGGCCGTGCTGCCAGATCGTCAAGACGGAGCCCCAGCGCCCGCACAATTCGGTAAATCGAACAGCCTGCATTGCATCGGAGATCTCCGATTATGTAACGGGAATGGGAGTTGAATCGGACATTTCCAGAACTCCCGGAAGCAACGAGCGAAACGGGTACAGCAGCCATCGCCCGATGATTATGCGCCTGGGTGTGGCAGTCGTCATCAGGCGGCAGGGCGGTTTCCACGGCCTGAATCCTGTCTTCCAGATTGGGCAACATGTTTAGTGTCTCGCGGGCCGCGCTATGCTGGTGAGATTCACCGAGGAGAACGGTCGCATCCGCAATTCTCCTGACGGCCTGGATGGCCTTCAGAGCCCGTTCCAATTCGCCAGAACGCATGTGGCTCTTCGCAATGGCGCACAGTGCGTACCCCGTCATAACGCGAGACTCTGAGAAACTCTCCAAGAAAAGCGCCGGGGGCGTCTGCCAAACTCATAAACTCTCTCTTCGCTGAGAAAAAAAAATGCCCGCTGCGTTGCACAGCGGGCCGCAAATCTGAGTAAACGGTTGGTCGAGGATCGCAGGAATCCAGCGCAACCAGCAAGATGACCTAGGTAATGGCACCTAAGTAGTGAGCGAAGAGTGATATTCGTCACATCACACCCGTCCGTGGTTCTGGCATTCTTCCTTCTACCCTTACAATGATTCTGGCCCGTTGCCACGCAGTGGGATGACAACGGGCCACTTTCAGTCGTGCGGAGAAGAGAGATGAGCGCAGCGGAATACCTCCAGGCCCCAACGGGAAAGGACATTCGCAGCAGGGTCATGGTGTGCTCCGGCCTGTGCGCCATCGCACGGAGCGAGGTTCACGCCATGCAAATCGAACGCGCAAGTGGGACCTTGGCAGCTATCCGTCAGATTCTGCAAGAGACTAACCTGCTGATCGCAGAGCCATGCAATCTTCCCGGTGACCAGGTCCGCGACCTTAAGGACATGGTCGACGAACTTGACCGCTTGACGTGGGATATCGGCAGAGCCATCTTGCGAGCCAAAGTTTAGGCAGATCTTTCTCCAGCCTCTTTTGTAACGTGCTTCGGGTCATCCGGTCTGGCAATTGTTAAAACGGATTCGTGACCCCAGAACAAGGACTGTCGTCAGTCTGTAATCTCTGATTCACGGACAATGGCCACGGACCAGATCCGCTCCCCGATTCACCGAAGATTTGCTTTCCGTAAACCAACGATTGGCAATTCCCGATATATGTTTTCTCACAATCAGTTCGAAGCGGGTCAGAAGCGCGGGCATAAGTCCAAGCCCCAGTCGTCATGGAGATGAGCAACGGAATTCGGGCTGCGCAGTATGTTCGAATGTCAACTGAGCATCAACAGTACTCGACGGAGAACCAGTCCGACGCAATCCACAAATATGCTCACACTAGAGGAATGAACATTGTCCGCACTTACGCCGATCACGGTAAGAGCGGGCTTAATATTTCCGGTCGCTCAGGTCTCGCCAGTCTTCTTCGTGATGTGCAAAGCGGCAACTCTGACTTCGCTGCGGTGTTGGTCTATGATGTCAGCCGCTGGGGGCGCTTCCAAGACGCCGACGAGAGCGCCTACTACGAGTATGTACTGAAACAGGCGGGGATCCGAGTCCACTATTGTGCTGAGCCATTCGAGAATGACGATACCCTTCCGTCCGCCCTCATTAAGACCCTTAAGCGGACGATGGCAGGTGAATACAGTCGTGAGCTTTCTGTGAAGGTTTTCGCAGGACAATGTCGCCTCGTGGAATTGGGTTTTCGTCAAGGAAGCACGCCAGGGTTCGGATTAAGGAGGCAGCTAATCGATGAGAACGGCAATTTCAAGCACACGCTTGGCCCGGGAGAGAGAAAAAGTCTTCAGACGGACCGCGTGATTTTAGTCCCAGGACCCTCTAGCGAGGTCGAGGTTGTGCGACAGGTATTTCGCGATTTTGCGCAAAATGGAAAATCGGAGTTTGAAATTGCTGCGTCGTTGAATGATCGCGGAATCCTGAATACAGACAATCGCCCGTGGACGAGGACTGTTGTCTGCCGTCTACTGCGGAATCCCAAATACATGGGCAGTAATGTCTATAACCGCCATTCGTTCAAACTCAGAAAAAAGCGCCTCCGAAATCCTCCGGAAATGTGGATCTCAAAGCCAGACGCTTTTGAGCCTGTTGTGCCCAAAGACATCTTCGAGCTTGCGCAGCGCATTGTTGCCGAACGAAGCATACGATTTTCGAACGACGAGTTGCTTAGCTTTCTCAGAGGTCTCTTGCAACGCCAAGGATCTCTCTCTGGTTTCCTGATCGATCAAGCCGTAGAAATGCCGTCGAGCAACGTTTACCGAACGCGATTCGGCAGCCTTCTCCGTGCATATACGTTGATTGGGTGGAACCCGCGGAGAGACTACCGATACCTTGAGATTAATCGCAGGCTTCGAGTGCGGCATCGCGAAGAGGTGCATTCAATCGTTAACCAGCTCCGCGAACAGACTGCTTCAGTCGATCGAGACGAGACCACAGACCTGCTGACGATCAACGACGAATATACGGTCTCCCTAATCCTTGCTCGGTGCCGAACCACGCAGGGCGGGAACTTACGTTGGATTGTGCGTCTAGACGAACTTCTGAAGCCGGATATCACAGTAGCCGCGCGGCTCGGGCCCGAGAACGACGCTATCCTCGATTATTATGTGCTTCCGAGCATCGCTGATCTCGGTGAGTTGCTGCGGCTGCATGCTCACAACGCCTTGTGGCTGGAGGTCTTCCGCTTCCCAGACCTCACCTTTTTCTCGACGCTTGCGAGGCGTGTTCGACTAGAGGCAGTGGCATGAATCGGGATGCGGCTGAAATTATTGAAAACGTTCCCGTAAATCGGGTCCGGATCGCCAATCCACGAACCCGCAATAAGGTCACGTGGCGCGAGATCGTATCGAGCATTCGGGCTGTTGGTTTGAAGAAACCCATTACAGTTTGCCGACGAAAGGACCCCGACGCCAACGGGAATGAATATGATCTTGTGTGCGGTCAGGGCCGCCTTGAGGCCTTTCGTGAGCTCGGTTTGGAGACAATTCCGGCAATCATCACAGAGGCCAGCGAACCCGATAGATACCTGATGAGTTTGATTGAAAACATTGCTCGACGCCCTTCGTCGAACAAGAGCTTGTATTTTGAGGTCAAAAACCTTTTGCATCGCGGCTACGATCACGGCACCATCGCCAAGAAACTCGGAATTGACTCCTCCTACACTCGGGGGATCGTTAGACTGGTAGAGAGGAATGAACCACGGTTAATCGAGGCGATTGAGTCGGGTACTCTTCCGGTAACCGTCGCAATCCAGATCGCAACAGGAGAGGATGAGAATGTTCAGACCGCACTGATGCAGGCCTACGAGAGCGGCGAGCTGCGCGGGGCGAAGTTGAAGACGGTTCGCAACCTGATCAAAGCCAGGGCGGCACACCGGGATGGCAAGCCGCGACCTACAAAGGCATTGACCGGCCCGGCTCTGGCCAATCTTTATAGACAGCGAGTGCGGGAGCAACAACGTTTAGTAGCAAAGGCTGACCACGCCCGGGAACGTCTTCTTGTCATAGCCACAGTCATGCGCAATCTCTTTGGCGATGAAGATTTCCACACGCTCCTAAGGGCGGAGAATCTGTTCGATATGCCGGAACAGTTGGCTGCTCTCGTTCGGTAAATGTACGATGGCAACGATTCCGAAAGCCTTCGAACCATTTGTAGTATCCATCCCGATTGCCTGCATTGCGGTTCAGCTTCCGGCCCGTCGCAAGAAAAAGAAGGGAACCTTCCAACGACAGATTGCAGCATCGATCAGGGAGGTGGGCCTCATTGAACCGCTTGTGGTTTACCGTCAAGCTGCGGACCAATTTCTACTGCTTGACGGTCATGTGAGGCTCGAGGTCCTCAAAGAATTGGGGGTCACTGAAGCCCGGTGCATTCTCGCCACAGATGATGAGGCATTCACATACAACCGTCGTGTGAATACTATCCCTCCCATCGCTCAGCACATGATGATTCTGGAGGCGCTTCGGAATGGCCTGACTGAAGAGCGAATTGCCGCCGCTCTTGAAGTGGACATTTCCGTGATTCGACGGAGGCGCGACATGCTCAATGGCATTTGTGAGGAGGCCGTCGCGATGCTCCGCAATTACAAGGTGAACGCGCATGTATTCGCCTTAATGCGAAAGATGAAGCCGCTGCGACAGGTTGAGGTTGCCGAGCATATGATCGTCAACGCCACTTTCAGCTACCCTTTCGCAAGGGCTCTGCTATACGGCACAAAATCCGAACATCTCATGGACGTGCCAAAGGCGCGCGGGGGCCAAGGCCAGCCAGCCATCGATACTGCGGCGAATCGTCTTTCTCAGGAAAGCGACAACCTGTTAAGAGACCTCAAGACCCTAGAGGAGTCTTTTGGAAGAGATGCTTTGCTCCTCACAGTCTGCCGTGGTTATGTAGATAGACTTTTATCGAATAACAAGGTCCTTCGATATCTGGAGAAGCGGCATAGTGACTCACTCACCGCCCTCCACTTGTGGATGGACAACCGACGACTCGGTGCCTGATGGCGCGTTTGCAACGCGCTGAATTGTGATGCGCTGAACCGTCTCCCCCCGAAGCATTCTCCTAATCGTATTGCCCTCGATATTCGCTTTCCGGGCGAGCTCCTTAATCGGGACGCCTGCGATCCGTTCGATCAGCGCCTTTCGGTTCCGAAACTCCCGGTTTGCCGGTGACCCTACCTCGGTCCGCGAAACCGCCGTGCGAAAGCTTGAAAACCTCTCAATGAGTCCTATCAGAAGGGGTGTGATCCAGGACACAGTGAGCAGAAGGTCGCTGCGTCCGTCGCCATCAAAATCGCCCACCGCCAGATCGGACAGGGGCCAGGCGGTCACGTTGATAGTCTGCCACGCGGAGACGCCTGCCCAGGAGACATCGATATTGCCGCCTTTGGAACCGTGAAGGGCGATGACGTCGGTGCGGCCATCTCCGTCAAAGTCGCCCAGGAGCACATCGGAAGCGTGTTCGGGCATGCGATTGAGGTAACGCCATTCTGCCTGGCCGCCAGAGGAGTAGTACCAGGCGGCTCCGGTAGCGAG
>JASHPM010000406.1 GCA_030038115.1 Acidobacteriaceae bacterium
GACGCCGAATTGTCCTGTGCGAAGTCGATCGCGTCAATCCCCGGGAAGTTGCCTCCCGGCGCCGTAATCCCCACGTCCGTGGCTGACAGCGCGGGCGTGAAACTGCTGTACACCTTCTGCCGCGAAAGCCCGACCTGTTGCACCCAGTTGATGCGCGGCCCGATGCTCAGCGAGTTCGTCAGCGAGGCAACCTGTGCTCCCGTGTCTTCCGTTTCCGGAAAACCGAAGGTATTGCTGGAGGCAAAGGGGCTGATGGTCGGCATGTGCTGGTAGAAATACTTCGCGGACAGGTGATCGGAGCCGGTGGCGTTGAAATCCAGCGCGGCGTTTGCCTGATCCCCCTTGAAGACCGAAGTGCTGACCAGAGTCACGTCCGATTGCCCATTCGCCAGCTGCGACTGTGCGTTGGCGTCCGCCGAGGGAATCAGGAAGCTGCCCCCCGGGAGCGTCGCGCCCAGCAGCGCCACGGCGGCCGCGTTCCAGCTGGTGCTGGCCGGGCAGGTTCCGGCCTTCTTCGAGGTCCCCGCAACCGTCGCTTCCTCATAGCTGGTGCAGGCCGCTGCAATGCCCGTCGCGCTGCGATCGCTGGTCAGACCGTAGGGCACCTGGAACTGCGACAGCGCACCCGTCTGGTCCGAATCGTAGAGATGCTGATAACCCAGAAAGAAGAAAAGCTTGTTCTTTTCGATCGGGCCGCCCACAGTCCCGCCCGCCACCCAGCGATGCAGCTGCGGATTCTCCTCCGACGCCGGCAGCGTACCCAGCATCACGTCCTGTTTGTAGAAGAACGGATCGGCGTTCATGAAATTGTTTCCGAACTGCCCGTAGACCGTGCCGTGAAAGGCATTCGTCCCGGTGCTCGTGTTCACTTCAACGTGGGCGCCGCTGGTCTGGCCCTGCTGGGCGTCGTACATGGACGTCGTGACCGTGATTTCCTGCATGAACTCTGGCGGCGGCGACGCCAGACCGTTCCCGTTCGATCCGTATACGGAGATGTTGTCCTGATTCTGCCCCCCTGTCGTCGCCCCTTCGCCAATGTTGAACTGATAGCGCTGTGAAACGTCCTGGCTGGAGCTCTTGCCGTTGAACAGGTTGGTCACGTCCACCCCGTTCACGGTAAATGTGTTGCTCGTATCGCGCTGGCCATTGGACCAGATGGGCTGGTTGCCAAGACCGGCGTCCGTTCCCACTCCGGAAAGCAACTGCGAGCTGACCCCCGGCGCCAGAATGGCCAGCTGCGTAAAGCTGCCCGTCGCCAGCGGTGTCTCCATGATCTGCGTCTTGTCCAGCGTGTACCCGTTCGTCGTATCCGTCGCATTCAGCAGCGGATTCGCCGTCACCGTCACCGATTGGCTCACCTGGCCTGGCTTCAGCGACGCATTGATCGTCGTGGCACGATCTTCCCGGACCGTGATGGCCGGGTAGTTCACCGTCTCGAAATTCTGCTGCGTGGCCGTCACCTTATACGTGCCGATCGGCAGGTTCAGAATCTCCCAGTACCCATTCTTCCCCGTCGTCGTCGTGCGCGTCAGTCCGGTCTGCTCGCTCACCACGGTGACCGTCGCGTCCGGCATCGCTGCGCCGGAAACGTCCGTTACCGTTCCGTTGATGCTTCCCAGCGTTTGCTGCGCGCCGGCAAATTGTGCAGTCAGGAGTGCGGAAAACAGCAGGCAGAACGCCGCGATAAGATGCTTGCGAACGAGCTTTTTCATTTGGTTGGCCTCAGAAATGATTTGCTTCTGTCAAGGAAGCCGCTTTCGGCCCCTGGATTTCCACGATCGGGGGAAGCTACGTGGCTCTGCCCTCTACGGTTGCACGGCTGGGTAAATACCGGGTTAATTACACCACGGATTTTTCCACTGGGGCTAGCACAATTTTGCCGCGATTCCGTGGAAAGCCGGTGGAAAACTATCTGTAACAGCTACAGATACCTCAGAAAATCAGCCTGAATCCCACCTGGATCTGCCGCTCCCGGCTCATGGCATTGCTGTTCGCGTTCGTCACATTTCCAAAAGCCGCCGTCGGGTCGAACACGTACTCCGTCTCGCTGCTGCCGTTCACCAGCGTGGTTTTCGTCCCCGGCCTGATCCCGCTCTGCCACGTCAGCGTCGCCATATTGGCGTGCTTCGCGTCGTTGCTCACGCGGTACCCAACTGTCTCAATATCGGTCACATTTTGGTGATTCAGCGCGTTGAACGCCTCGCCCATCGCTTCCAATGCGCAACGGTCATTGATACGAATCCTCTTCGTGAATCGCAAATCCAGATTCACGGCCGCCGGATACCGGAATGTATTGCGCCCGATCGGCGGAATCAGGTCCTCTCCCCCCGATCCATTCAGGCTCGACCCCAGACTTGCAATGGGAACCGCCATGCCCGCCGTGTCATCGGTGAACGTCTCATCCGGCTGTTGCACCGCCTTCAGGCAATTGGCCCCGTCGCCGCTTGCCCCGCCGGCATTCAGCCAGTTCTCATACGAACACGACGGCGTCGGCGCCCCGCCCATCGTTCGCATCGAATAGGGAAGTCCCGTCCGCCACGCCCCCACCGCCGCCAGCGAGTAGCCGCCCAGCAGCATCCCCGCCGGCCCATGCGGCCGCCACGGCTCGCGCGCCACCACCCCTCCCGCCACCCGCTGCCGCACATCGTAATTCGAAGTCCCGTGCTCCAGGCGCAGATCGGCCGGATCGTACACGTCGTTTCGCTCCGCAAATGTCGCCTCGTTCTGGTTATCGTCGATCGCGTGCGCCCACGTGTATCCGGCATTCACGCTCAGCTCCCGCGACAGCCGCCGCGTCAGCCGCACCATCGCTCCGCGGTAGCTGGAGTTGGTCTCGCTGATCATATCCGTGATCGCCCCGTACGCCGGGTTGAGCCGCTGATAGTAAAATCGCTCCGGTTCATACACTACGTTCGTGTACCCGCTCACCTGGCTGCTCGCTTTGCCCAGCGGCCCAATCTCTCCCTCGTTTCCCGGAGCTTCCACGCTGTAAAACAACGTCGCCGTGTCATTCAGATCGATATTTGTATCGATGAACTGCGTCAGATCGTGCCCGTCCGTCGCCATCCCGGTGAACGTCAGCACCATCCGCGGCCCCAGCTCCTGTTCCCATGACACTTCAGCCTGATTGATCTGCGGATGGCGAAAATGCGGATCGAAATACACTGCTTCCGGTGCCGTCGAATTGTGATCGGGCGCGTTTGGATTGACATACGGCGTCTCGTTGCTCGCGAACACATACGGAAATGCCGGCGCAGCCACGTCCATTGGGCGCCAGGAATACGTCCGCGGCGAACCCGCCGCTCCGGTCGACGTCAGCGCGCTGAATACCGTCGCGTTCGGCACCCGCGCATAGTAGATTCCGTATCCGCCGCGCAGAACCGTTCGCCCCTTTCCGAAAATATCCCATGCCAATCCGGCCCGCGGCTGCAGCTCATCCCGGTCGTGCGGCAAATGTGCCGTCTCTGGAATCTCCGCGTTCACCAGCGTCGAATTTGTATCAGGCATGCGTTCATATTCGTAGCGTGCACCCAGGGTCAGCGTCAGCCCGCGCCCCGTCTTCCATTCATTGGCCACATAACCCGCATAATCCGCCGTCTCGAAGCTCCAGCTCGTGCTTCCCAGCGTCTGCCGGAACCCCGAGTAGCATGGATAAGGCCCCGTCCCCGACGTCGTTCCGTCGCAACTGTTTGGCGCCAGCATGTCCGCCAGAAAATTCCCCAGGTTCGCGTACGAATATTCGCCATTCTCGCCGTTCAGCCCCTCAATGGCGTCCGCCACGTAGTTGTAGTCATAGCCGAATCGCAGCGCCTGCCGTCCGTGAATCCACGTTCCCGCCTCCATCAGTTGCTGCCGCGTCTCCGCCGGGTACTCCCGCTTGTTCACCGTCGAAAGCGTCCCGAAACTCAGCCCCTCACTGCGATCGATGGAAACCTGCGGCGCCAACCCCCATGCATTATTGGCAAACTGCTGCTCGAACGCGCTCGCATTCCCCGGCGTCTGCGCCAGCACATCGCGGCTGTATTGGTAACGCGCGCTGCTAAGCAATCGCGGCGTCGCAAAAAGTTCCCACCTCGCTACCGCCGCATCGTCGCTCGTCGAGCTGTTGCCGAAGCTCCCCATGGCATCGGTCTCCGTCGCGCCACCCAGTGCCGCGTGCTCCCCGGTTCGCCGCATCGCGTTGTACTGCACCATCACCTGATTTCGGCTATCCACCCGCCAGTCGATCTTCGGAAACAGAATCGTCTGCCGCGTCGAGCGCGGCACCGTCCCCAGCATCCCGTTCAGCTGCTCCATCACCGTCGACCACGCGCATTCCGCCCGTGCCGTCGATCCCGACCCCTCCGATCCCGCCCCGGGGCAGCCCGCCAGCAATGGATTCGTGCTGTTCGCGATCCGCGCCTCCAGCGTCGTCAGCGTCGCCGCCGACGGCGGTGCGAAAAATACCTCCGGCTCGTTGGCCCGCGCCACCGCCGGGTCGTTTCTCAGATGCTGCTCCCACGCCAAAAACCAGAACACCCGATCCCGCCGCAGCGGACCGCCCGCCGAAACCTCCCATTGCTGGCGTCGATCCGGCGCATGATAAGGAACCTCAACATACGTGATGGGCTGCCCGTTCAGGTACATCACGGGCTGCCCCGTCGACGTCACCGTCGTTCCCGCCGGTTCCTCCACCATCGTTTTGCTGAAAGCGTTAAAGGCCTGCCCAATCGCGCCGCGGTCGTAGAAAACTCCCTGCCCGTGCACGCGGTTCGACCCGCTCTTCGTAATGGTGTTGATCGTTCCGCCTG
>JASHPM010000407.1 GCA_030038115.1 Acidobacteriaceae bacterium
AAGCACTACGTGCGCTTCCAGCAGGTGCAGGGATCGCCGTTCGACTGCACGAATGAGGTGCTGCAGATGCGCATCTGCTTCGATCCGCTGGTGCACGTGCTGGCCTTCGCGCAGATGCTGAACCAGACGGTGACGTGGGAGGACTGGCAGCCGCTCGGAGCGCACAGTGTGCCGAAGCGGTTTCGTATTTACGACGCGGGCCGGGTAATGGTGGAGGCGGCGGGGCAGGCGGAGCAAGTGAAGACGTTTCCGCCGGGGTTGTTTGCGATCCCCGCGGGCGAGCCCGATATGGGAGAACCGGAGGACGATGGGACGACGCCGCACAAGGTGATCAGCTCACGGGCGGTTCATCTGGAACCGCTGTTCGGCAACATCCTGGTGCAGGTGCGGGTGGGAGTGGAGGGCAAGGTGAAGAAGGTAGTCCTGATCGATGCGGACGATGATGATATCGTGCATGATGCCGAGCAGTTCGTGAAGCATCTGACGTTTGCGCCGCAGATAAGGGATGGGGTGGCTGTGCCGTTCGAGCAATATATTTATCTGCGCCATGCAGTGGAGGCAAAGGAAGGAAACAGCGACTAGCCAGTAGCCAGTAGCGAGGAAAGGCAGCCAGTAGCGAGTAGCGAGTAGCCAGTAGCCAGTAGCCGATAGCCAGTAGCGAGTAGCCAGTAGGGAGTAGAAAGCTGGCAGCGGGTAGCGCGTAGCTGGTGCCGGGATCAGCGAGGATCCGTGGGGGCGGGGCGATCGAGTTCCTCGATGCGGAGGGTTTCTCCTGGGGTGAGGTAGCCTTTGCGGCGGAACCAGTCCTCGATCGCATCGCGCAGGCGGTCGAGAGGAATGCGGAAGCCGGCTTCGAGCAGGCCATCGGCGATGGGCAGGGTGTCGTCGAAGATAGCCTCGTTGGTGAAGTTGCGCATGGCGAAGTTATCGATCCAGGCGATGGGGCAGGGATGGAGTTCGCCCTGGGGCGTGACGCGGTCGATGCGGAGCTTGCGAATCCACATAGAAGCGAGGGTACAGGGAACAGGGTACAGGGTACAGCAGGAAGCTGGCTTCAATAGCCGTGGTGGTGGAGGATGAAGACCACAACCGAGGCGACGAGGCAATAGATGCCGAAGTAGTACCAGCGGCCGCGTTCGAGCCAGGCGCTGAGCCACTTGAGGGCAAGGAGTCCGGCGAGAAATGAGAAGACGGCGCCGAGCAGGCTGGGGAAAGCGGCGTGCGCGAAACCGCTGGTATCGGCGTGGTGGAGGCGGAGCACTTCGCGGCCGATGGCCAGGGGCGTGAGGATCACGGCCAGCGCGAAGCTGAAGGATTCGACGCGCACCTTTTTGATGCCCTGGAGAATGCCGACGGAGATGGTGGCGCCGGAGCGGGAAAATCCGCGGAAGGGCAGGCAGAAGCCCTGGACGATGCCGATGACGGCCGACTGACCAAAGCCGATCTCGGGCGATTCCTCGGAGTCGGGCCGGCGGCCCTGCAACAGGCCGGCGATCAGGATGAGGACGCCGGCGGCGAGCAGCGCGGGCGCGACGATGCTGAGGTGGCTGAACAGGTCCTCGATCTCGGCATGGGGCACGCCTTTGAAGATGGTGTGCTCGACGACCTTGATGAGGATTTCGCCGACGATGCCGGTGAGGACGGTGGCGATGACGGCCAGCCACGCGAAGCGCTTGAACGCTTCGCCGTCGGAGAAGAAGGTGTCGCGCCACTGCTTCCAGAAGTAGACGATGACGGCGAACATGGTGCCGGTGTGCAGCATGACCAGCAGGAGGGTCATGGCGGGCGAGGAGGGGTCGAGGCCCATCAGCTTTTCCGCGACCACGACGTGGGCGGAGCTGGAGACGGGCAGAAGCTCGGCAAGGCCCTGGATAACGGCGAGCACAATCACCTGAAGAAGTGGCATGGGGAAATTCTAGCCCGCCTCCACAATTTCGATGCCTTTGGCGAGGGCCGATCTTCCGGGTACGGCGATTGTGGAGACGGGCCAAAGGCGCATCTTCGGAAAGGCCGGAAAATTCGTCGCCGCAGCGGCGCTCGAGAAAAACAGGTACAAGGCTCGAGCGGGGTGGGAGAGTCGTTCAGTGGTGATATATTCGATTGGCCAGTCAGGCACCCCAGGAAAAAAGTCGACAAGGAGAATGGAATCGTGAGACGCGTTATGGGTTTGGCGACGGCCGCTGGTTTTCTTGTTTTCGCTCTCGTGGGAATGCTCGGCGTGTGGGGGAAGCTCGTTTCCGTGCGAGCGCAAAGCAACGGCGATGTGACGGCGCAGGCGCTGATGAGCCAGATGAAGTGGCGTTCCGTGGGGCCGTACATCGGCGGACGAGTGGTCACGGTGGCGGGAGTTCCCGGACATGACGATCTGTTCTACGCCGGAACGGTGGGCGGCGGGGTATGGAGGAGCACCGACGAGGGCGTGGAGTGGAAGAACATCAGCGACGACAAGCTGCCGGGGCCGAGCGCCAGCATCGGGGCGATCGCGGTGGCGGCGTCGGACCCCAACATCCTTTACGCGGGCACCGGAGAAGACGATATCCGCAACGACATGATTCCCGGCAACGGCATTTATAAGTCAACCGACGCGGGGAAAACATGGGAGTACGCGGGGCTGCGGGAGACGCAGTCGATCAGCGAGATCGTGGTGAGCCCGCTGGATGCGAACGTGGTGTACGCGTCATCAATGGGACACGTGTTCGTGCCGGGGCCGGACCGGGGCGTTTTCAAATCGACCGACGGCGGGAAGACGTGGAAGAAGATTCTGTTTGTGGACGACAACACCGGGGCGATCGACCTGGTGATGGATCCGAATTATCCGGATCTGCTGTACGCCACGATGTGGCAGGCGCAGCGCATGCCGTGGGGGCTGACCAGCGGCGGTCCGGGCAGCGGCCTGTACAAAACCACCGATGGCGGCGACCACTGGACCAACCTGACGCACAATCCCGGATTGCCGCAGGGGGTACTGGGACGCATCGGGGTGTCCCTGGTGGCCAGCCGTCCGGACACGGTGTATGCGATCTTCCAGGCGAAAGACGGCGGGGTGTTCCGCTCCGATGACGGCGGCGCCACGTGGAAGCTGGTGAACGACGAAATGAAGCTGCGCCAGCGCGCCTTCTATTACATGGCCATTTTCGCGGACCCAAAGGATGCCAACACCGTGTATGCGCCCCAGGTGGACGCGCTGTGGGTATCCCATGACGGAGGCAAGACCTTCACGAAGCTGCGCACGCCGCACGGCGATAACCACGTGGTGTGGATCAACCCGGACCATACCGACATCCTGCTGGAGGGGAACGACGGGGGCGCGACGGTTTCAACGGACGGCGGCAAAACGTGGAGCGGGGATCACAATCAGCCGACGGGGCAGTTCTATCACGTGAATCTGGACGATCGGTTTCCGTTCCATATCTACGGCGCGCAGCAGGATGAAGGCTCCTTCGAGGGACCGAGCGCCGACAGCGCAGGCGTGATTCCGGTGGGTGACTGGAAGACTGTGGCGTTCGGTGAGAGCACGTTCACCGTGCCGCAGCCGGGCGATCCGGACATCACCTACGGCAGCGGCTACTACAGCATCTTCGTGAAACAGAGTCTGAAAAGCGAGCAGATGGAAAGCGTCAGCCCGTGGCCGCTGTATCAAAGCGGCGCCTCGTCCGCCGAGCTGAAGTACCGGTTCGGATGGACGCATCCGATTCTGTTCTCGCCGGCCAATCCGAAAGAGCTCTTCATCTCCGCGCAGCATGTATTCAAAAGCGACGACAACGGCCTGACGTGGACGCGCATCTCCCCGGATCTGACCCGGAACCAGCCGAACACGGAGATTCCCAGCGGAGGCCCCGTCGATCTTGACCAGACAGGCGCCGAGGTTTATCCGGAAGTTTCCTCGCTGGCGGTTTCGCCACTGGACGGCAATCTGCTCTGGGCCGGCTCGGACGACGGGCTGGTGCACGTAACCACGGACGGAGGAAAAACCTGGCAGCTGGTGACGCCGCCGGGGCTGCCCGACTGCGCGATCAGCTCCATTGAGCCCTCGCACGCCAGCCGCACCACCGCGTATCTGACCGCGTGGCGCTATATGTGGGACGATTTCCGTCCGTACGTTTTCGAGACCACGGACCTGGGCCAGCACTGGACGTCCATCACGACCGGCCTTCCCGACAACGAATTTGCTTTCACGATCCGGCAGGACCCCAAAGATGCACAGCTGCTCTTCCTGGGCACGTTCAGCACGGCATACGTGAGCCTGGACGGGGGCGCGCACTGGCAGCCGCTTACGCTGAACCTGCCGCGGGCCGAAGTGCGCGACATTGCGATCGACACGCGCCAGGGAGAGGTGGTGGTGGCCACACACGGGCGCGCCTTCTGGGTCCTCGACAACCTGGCGCTGCTGGAACAGTTAACCCGCAAGCCAGCGGTCAGCGTCGACGGCAGTTATGTCTTCGCGCCGGAGAAGGCGTGGCTGACGCACGCTTACGGCGCTGCCAGCCCCGACGATGACGTTGAGCCGAATTCCGGCA
>JASHPM010000408.1 GCA_030038115.1 Acidobacteriaceae bacterium
TTGACGGTCACGGCGGCGGCGATAGCGTTGCGCGTCTCGCGGCCTACGTTATCCAGTTTGCTCAATGGCAAGGCCGATCTCTCCGGGGATATGGCGCTCCGCATCGAGAAAGCCTTTGGAGTGAAGATGGACACGCTGATACGGATGCAGTCGTCCTACGACATTGCCCAAACCCGCAAGCGCGAGAATCAAATCCGTGTACCGCGCATTTCGGTATTGGCCGCTACACACTAGCGAAGTGACATACCGCGAATCTCTGCGACGCGGTTGAGGAAGGCCCACAATGAGCGCACGAAGAACAGCCGCCAGCGGCGGCTCGTGCGCACGGATTTGCCGCTAAGAACGCCCCGGCGGGGCAGCGGCAAATCAAAACAGTCTCAATGAAGAACGGTCCGAGCCGGACCTCGGGACGATTGCCTCCCTGCGCGAGCCTCCGCCAGCGGCTCCGGCAAAAGACGGCTTCGGGAGAGAGTCATGGTCAGCCTATCCTGCGGTGCTGACCTCTCTTGTCTTTATCGTGCGTCTCCGCCGCCTTCGACGCTTTGGCCCTGGTAACGTCCACCTCCGGGTGCGGCATCTCCCATCCCGCCATGCCCTGCAACACGCGGTCGGCGTGCTTGATCGTATTCACATGCCCGTAGTGCTGCTCAATCATGTGGACCGAGGTTCCCATCTGCTCGGCAAGGAAATACACATCCACGCCTTCCTGCAAGCGGAGCGTGGCGTAGGTGTGCCGGAAGCAATAGGTCGAGCGCGGAACACCCTGCGTTCCTTCGCGCAGATTCGCTTCGTTCAGAAGATCGGCAATCAAAGAACTGTACAGCATCTTCGCGGGCTGGCCCGTGATGGTGGTGAACACCCTGTCGTCCGGTGCCGTGGCTTTCGAGATTGTGCGGATGCGTTCCAAATAATCTCCAACGCTTTTGGGTGCGACCAATTTGCGCGATTTGCCCTTGCCCTGCACGAACAGGACAACGATCTCGCGGCCCTCGCGGTCTTTCGCGGGCATGATGTCGCGCCAGCGAAGATTCTTCATTTCCGCTGGTCTCATGCCCGTGTTGCAGGCAATCAGAATCATGTTGTAGGTGACGGTACGATACCAAACGCTTGACGGTTTATGGGTCTCGGCAATCCACTTGCGTCCGACCGTGTGGAGTTTGCGGTACTCCTCCAACGTGAACTCGTCGCGCCGCATCGTCTTGAGCTTCGGGCGCTCATCGAAACGCTGGCTTGCGGGAACATAGCGTTTCTTGACCGCGTAATTCATCACAGCCCCGAAGATGGACATTTCGAAGCGGATGGTGGAATCGCTGATAAAGGGAACCGCGCGAGCGTCCTTCGGTTGGACTGCAATCGGCTTCAAGACCCTGATGCCTTTTGTGTCCTGCACCTTGGTGCGGCGTGAGGATTCATGGTCTGCGAAGGATTGCGCCATCTCGTCGGTAACTTCCCGAACGCCGTTGCGCCGGTTGCGCCCCGCGCCGTTCTCCCGCCGCCATGCCGGATAGCCGCCCCAGCGTTCGTCACCGATAAGATGGACCTGCGTGGAACCTGCATATCGATCTAAGGTGCCTTCAATGACGGCGCGGAGTTTCTTAGGCCGCGCGGCGCTGATCTCTCCACGCTTCGCCCGCGCTTCCTGAGTCAACAGATACTCTCGCGCTACGTCGCGGAAGGGGCGATTGAACACTGGAACGTCATGCTTGATGCGGAACCGCACGTCCGCGTCCTGGTCGAAGGCCCGCTCGCGGGCCGCGCTGATGTCAGCCGTTTTGAGCGATACCGTCTTGTAGCGGTCCGCCTTCGGCATCTTCATGCGGCAATACCACATTCGGTGCTCCACGTCGCCGCGCCGGAAGAGAATCAGGCCGGGTTTCAGCTCCTCTTTCTCGGTAATGAAGGCCATATTGCCTCCTGCTGTTTATTCCGTTCTGTGTAGTTTCCGTGCAGATTCCTCGTACAAACTATTGATTCTTGGTAGCTGTGCATAGGTTGTATGGGGTATTGTAATAAAATATATTGTTTATTTATAGTTATTTACGATATGATTGTCATCCTGAGCGAAGTTTGACTCCCATTGCGAGGCAAACACAGTCGAATGGACCTCCCGAGCGCCAGCAATCCCGATGAGCCCTGCTCGTCGGGATTCGCGAGGGCAGCGAACCTCAACCCACCGACGCCCCGTTTCCTTCTGCTCGCTCCCAGCTCGCTACTAGCTACTGGCTACTCGCTACTGGCTACTGGCTACCCGCTGCTTCCAGCTTCCCGCTCCGCTTCCAGCTCCCAGCACCCCGCTTCCTGCTTCCGGCTTCCAGCTTCCGGCTCCCTGCATCCTGGCCCCGCAGATGATTTAATACAAAGCAGGCACTCGTCTTCTTCCGTCCAGGGTTGTGGAGGCATTCAGGTTCATGCGTTTTCGCAAGCTCTCCGGATACATCCTGTATCCGCTTTTCGCTGTTCTTCTTTTTGTTCCCTCCCTAACACGCGCACAGGATACTTCCCAGCCGGCCGGCACTCCGCCGTCCCAGCAACCCGCCCAGTCCCAGCAACCCGACCAGTCCCAGCAGCCCGACCAAACTGAATCCCAATCCACGCCCCAGCAGCGCTCTGAAGTCCTCCGCGAGGCCCAGGCCCGCGTCAACGCCCGCCGCCAGATCCGCATCCGCCAGATCATCCAGGACACCTACAGCCACAAATATGAGCTCGATTTCGGCGGCGGCACCCTCTGGTTCACCCCCGGCGCCCATCTCCAGCACATGAACGAAGCCGCCTGGCATGTTGACCTCACCGACTATATCCGCGGCGATCTCGGCGTCACCGCCGACTTCCGCGGCTACTACGGTACCGCCTACACCGGCGCCAATCCCTACTCCGTCTTCAATCCCAGCATCAGCCAGTACACCTTCCTTGCCGGCCCCACCTGGCGCTTCTTCAAAGGCCAGCACTGGGGCTGGACCGCCTTTGCCCTCGCCGGCGCCGGCCATGGCAACTTCGGCACCGGCACCAACGGCCTGCCTCCTCAGGATGTCGGCCTCTTCACCGACACCACCGTCCTCAACCTCGCCGTCGGCGCCTCCGCCGACTGGAACCTCGGCCCCGGGCTCGCCATCCGCTTCACCGCCAACGATCTCGTCTCCAATTACGGCTCCAGCCTCCAGGAAAATCGTGGAGGCAATCTCGGCATCGTCTACCGCTTCGGCCGCAAATAAACCACAGAATCAGACCATTCCCGGTCGCTGCGGTCAAAGCCTGAACCACCAGCGGGAGTACCGCCTTTTTTTCGCGCCAAAGCCTGAGATGCGATACGTTGGAGTCGAGCCGTGCGTCACGGAGGCACCGTGGGCAGCAAAGAGATTGCCGGTATTGCCGGCATCGTGGCCATAGCCGAGGCGATCCTTCTTTTCTGCATCCCCGCCTTCTGGAGGGCGGGAGCCAGCATGGGTCACGTGGTAGGAACGGTGATCCTGAGCGCGCATTGGATCAGTGGGTTTGTTTCCTGGATCATGGCTCTCTTCCTGCTCCTTATGCTGGTCGTGGCAGGGGTCGCCCTGCTGGTCCTGGGGTACCTGGCAGTTGTCCGATTGCTTCAGAAAATCAGCGCTGGCCTTCAGGACCTTGCGGCCAGGTTCGACGCACTTTCCGCACAGTTATCCCGGAACGCCCGGGACACGGCCATTGACGCGGGATTCGTGGTGGTGCTCGGGATGGCCAGCGCTCTCGTTGCATATCTCAGCACAGAGGATTTCCTGGCGAAAATGTCCTTGCTTCGCATCCTGGCCGTCGCTGCCATGTGCTACGCCGCGTTCAAAGCTGCCATGTTGATTCCGATCCGATCGACGCAAATTATGTCTGGCGTGTTGATGATCGGAATTCTCGCCGCGAGCATCGCGCTGTTGCATCACAGGCATCCCTTGTATCCGCTGGGGGATCCCACGGGCGTTGCCCACTGGTTCGCTGCCGCGGAGCCGCCCCAGGTCACTGCCGCCTGCGCGATCATCGTCCTGAGCGCCTTATCCCTCCTTTATCCCTTTACCTGGCGAGGGTGGAAGCGGATTTTGGCGATCTCGTAGCTCCTGAATGCGGAGAGTTTCATTGAATCCCTTTTCTCCCGCCTTCAGAGGTTCTCGACACGCGCCTCGCTCTGTCCTGGCCGGGCGACAGGTTGCTGGTGGCTTCGCCTCACCCGCCACACCACGTAAACGGCCAGGCCGGCCAGAAAGCCGCCGATCTCCGTGATCCACACCGCCGTCATGGATCGGTAGAGACCCAGGCCGACCAGCGGCGACTTGCCGAAGGCGATGGGGATGCCCCCATCGGTGCGCGCGAGCGCGGTCATGGGATGCGTGATCCAGTCCAGCACCCAGTGCGAGAAGGCCAGCAGGCCCAGGACCACCCCAATCCGTGTACGGTGGCGGGAGCGGCGCCCCAGCCAGGCCGCCAGCAGGCCAAACAGCACTGACCAGACGACCGCCATCAGCAGGCTGTGGTCCCACCACGGAGGATGAGCGCCGGGCCCATGGTATGCGGGCGAGGTTTCAAGGCCCACGGCCCAGAACGCGACCCACAGAATGTCCAGCGCCATCGCAGCCAGAATGAGCCAGCCTGCATGGATTTCCGGAGCCAGCGGCTTCACCGCCAGCCCTACCGCTGCATGCGCGATGCTGGCCATGGGAGAATTCCCTCCTTCCGCGTGCCCTCACGTTTTCGGGAAGCGGCCTGATTCTACGCGCAAA
>JASHPM010000409.1 GCA_030038115.1 Acidobacteriaceae bacterium
CAGCCTTAATCAGAGATTCCCTAAGGCTAAGGCTTTTACTGCGCCTCATCCGACTCGCTAAGGCCGCTGGGCGAGTCCAGATCGGCCGCGTCCGGCACAAACTCATCCGGTTCGGACGCTGGAAACCGGCCGTGCAACCCGAGCAGCGCGTAGACGGCCAGGGGATAGCGATTCTTCTTCGCTTCGGCCTCCATGCGGTCGTACAGGTCCAGGTCCTCGGGTTCAGTGAAGCGGATGGTGAGGGCGCGAGGCTTTGGTTTCTCACTACGTTGTGCCATGGAAGCGCTCCTTGTCCGCGCTCTCCGGCGACGGCCAAAATCCGATTGCGACGTTCTTTGTCGTTAGCCCTGCCACGAAGGGACGTTCCTCCTGCGTGCATCCATTGGCGCCGCCGCTTTGTGCAGCGCCCTGTCGACGGCGCACAACAATTCGCCGGGGCGACCGCTGACGGTCACTTCACCGAAGGTCTCCGGAACACGACCATCCATGGGCAGAACACAGAGAATAGGAACCGAAGAGCCCAACAGGCGAAGCTGACGAACCAGGGATTCCCGATCCGGATCCGGGACGGAGTGGCACAAGACGACCAGATCGAAATGGTCTTCACAAAAGCGGTAGAACGCTTCCGTGGCGGAGCAGGCAGATTTAACCAGGTAGCCGCCGGTTTGGAGGACGGAAATCCGAGTTGTCTGGATCATTGAATCGCAGCCCACAGCCAGAATGACCCGCATGGCCCCTCCGAAGGTTCGCCGCAGTTCTTCCTGCGGCTTCCGGCAGGGTGTGAACAGACAACTTGATTTATTCAGTTGCAGCCAGGCTCCGTCTGTCATCCGCAATACCAACGGAAGTTTATCTTTTGGGCAGGCCGGGGAGTTGAAGAGAGCGTAGAATGAGATTTAGACATCTTTATACGCAACCCTGCCCTTCTTCGTTCGGCTCCCTTGCGCGTTCAGGTGGGGGTCTTTCAGACCCGGTACCGCGCAAAGGAGCGATCATGAAATCGCTATCCAATCAGTCCCCCTATCGCAACATGCTTCTCTTGTCTTTATCCGCAAACGAGAGGAAACGACTGGAACCGCACCTGCTGCCCGTTGTCCTGAGGCAGAACCAGACGCTGGCTGACGCAGAAGAGCCGGTGGAGACGGTTTACTTTCTCGAGGAAGGCATCTGTTCGGTGGTGGCCAACCTGGAGGACGGCAGCTCCGTGGAGGTGGGGATCATCGGAAGGGACAGTTTCGTGGGCCTGCCGGCGGTGCTGGGCACCGGATCCTCGGTGAATCGCAGTTTCATGCAAATTGCGGGAAGTGGATACAGCATCAAGGCAAAGGCTCTGCAGCAGCATTTCCTGGAAGATTCGGGCGAGCTACAGCAGCTGATGCTGCGCGGGATCCAGGGAATGCTGGTGCAGACGGCTCAGACGGCGGCGTGCAACCGGGTTCACGAGCTGGAGGAGCGGCTCTCGCGCTGGCTGCTGATGTGCCATGAGCGCACGCAGAACGACTTTCTTCCCATCACGCACGAATTTCTGGCGACGATGCTGGGCACACGCCGTTCCACGGTCACGGTGGCAGCGGGGATGCTGCACAAGTCGGGACTGATCGAATATGCGCGGGGGCACGTAAGAATCATCAATCGCGCGGGGCTCGAAGACGTGACGTGCGAGTGCTACCGGATCATCCGTAACGAATATATTCGGCTGGGACTACTGAATTAGCCGGCGAGGGTGAACCTGGAGGGCAGGGATTACCTGGATCTGAAGGGGTGGTTAGGAAGGTCCCCAGGCAGGGAACAGGGCAAGATCGGAGCTGTGCATTCCCAAAATGGGAGGGTCGGGGTCCTTTCGGAACTGGAGGGAGCTGATTTGTCTGGACAATGGGAGGGCCGGAAGAGCTAGCTTCTTGCTGTGAGGTGAACCTGGCCGGTCATATAGTGCGGTGCGGGGTTTCGCTGGGCGGGTGGGGCTGTGGGGGTGAACCTGGCCGATGTGTGCAGAGGAGGAGCTGGGTAGCGGGCAATTTGGGAAGGCAGTTGGGACCTCGCCTGGGATGACGCCGTATTGCAGTTAGTGGCTGGCCGCGATTACGCGCTCGAGGTTTTCCCGGCACTCGGGGCTCGAGTCCCCCAGGGCAATGGCGCGCTCCAGCTGGGTTCTGGCGCCGGCGAAATTGTGCATCTGCGCCAACACGATGCCGAGCAGGGAGTGGGACAGGGCGAAATCGGGATTGAGTGCAATGGACTGTGACAAATAGTCTCGAGCTGCGGCGAAATCGCCATTCTGCGCGGCCAGCACGCCGTTGAGATAGAGGGCCTCCCAGCTCTTCGGGAAGGCTCGCAGCAGAGTCTGACCTTCCGGCTTCGCCCGGGCCGCATCGCCTGCCATGAGCACGCGCAAAAAATGCAGCGCGGTGTCCAGATCTTCGGGATGACGCTCGCGGGCGAGCGCGAAAACCGTCTCAGCCTCCTCGATCCGGCCCGCCTGCGCCAGCACATCGGCCAGCTCATTGGCAATGGGCAACGAATCGGGCGAGGTATTGAGCCCATCCTGCAACACCTCGATGGCCTGGTTGAGTTTGCCCGTTCCCGCGTACGCGATTCCGAGCTGCAGGCTCTGGGTGGGGGTGCGCTGCCGCTCGGCGCGCGGATTTTCGAGCAGATCGATGGCCGCGCCAAACTGCTGACCGGCGACCAGGTCCTGGGCCAGACCATCCAGAGCCTCGGTCGACTCCGGATCGGCAAGCAGAGCGGCTCGCCACTCCGCTTTTGCCTCGTCGATGCGCTGGAGCTGGTCGAACACAGCGGCCAGCATCAGATGCGTCTTCAGGTTGCGGCCCTCCATCTGCTCGGCGGCCTGCAGGGGCGCGACGGCGTCTTCCGCATCGCCGGAGAGAAAGAGGCTGGTTCCGAACATAAACGCGACATTGGCCGAATCCGGCTTAATCCGCAGCGAGAACGCGAAGGCCTTCGCGGCGCACGCATACTGTTTTTGATTGGCGAGCAGGATGCCCAAATCGGCAAAGGTATCCGCCGAGGGATTTCCTTCGAGCTGGGCCTTCATCGATGGCGGGGTCGCGCAGTTTTGGGCAAGCAGCGGCCGGGGCGTGAGCAGCAACGCCGCGGCCAGGGCGCAGGACCACCGGCTCGCCGGTCTCATCGGCCGGTCCGTCCCGCGGGTTTTGGCTCATCCACGACGTGTACCTCGATCCCCTCGATG
>JASHPM010000410.1 GCA_030038115.1 Acidobacteriaceae bacterium
GCTGTACTTGCATTGTTCTTTGCGATCCTCGTTGAGCTGTCGGCTCACCTTTTCCGTCATTAGCACCGAAATCGGACGGTGTTGTGACGGTGTATTGACGTCTTGATAAACGCGGAAGTTCGGATCCGAGCAGACAAACCGAAGCCGAGGCGTGATGAGCGTTTACGACAACCGAGAACAACCGGCTTATGGTCCGACTGACACCGATCCCTCTTATTGCGCAAATCCCTACATATTGAAATGGTGGTCCGACGGCCATGACAGGTTGATAGCGCACGAAATTCTGGAGCAGCAGTGGGTATGGGCGTGGGGAATTTCCGAGAGGATCGTTGCGATTTCACCACGTGATGTTATCTCGTCTTGGCGGGCAGAAGACCCACTCTGCATGAAATACGCTTGGTACAACATTCTGATGTATTTCGCGATCTCCCGCGCGCAAAAACTGGGTCTAACGCGTGGCATTCGAGCCCCGGAATGGAAGAGATGCCCTCTTTGTGGACTGGAGTTTATCGAAAGCTCCCTCCCGGTACCGTTGGTTGAACGGCTCGGGATCGACCAGCTTGATTTCTGTGCGCCCTGCCTCCGGGGGCTGGTTCTTCAGAATACCGGCAACAATACTGCATCGAAGGAAGACGTCTTAAGCTATCTGCGGGATTTAGCACAACTGATAACGCGAATTCCTTCTCAGGATTTTGGTGCCGGGATGTATGACTTGAGGGGGATGAGTACTGACGAACGATTGGCAGTATTGAAGAAGTTGAAATCGAAGCCAGCGCAGCGTCGCGTTAAGGACCTGTTCGGATCATGGTTCAAGGCCCTCATCGCCGCTGATTTGCTGGAAGAGGGCGCGCGGAGAACGAGTTTAGGTACGCAGTGTCTGGCGAGAGATGGTCACATGTGCTTCTCTTTGGGCGAGAAGACGATTGATGATCTCCTTTTTGCTTTGGGTATTCCTCATGAGCGAGAGCCTTTCTATCCCGAAGGAAATTACAGGGCCGACTTTCTTGTAAACGGAGCCTTCATTGAATACTTCGGACTGGCAGGAGATGGGGAGTACGACGCCAAAGCCAAAATGAAAAAGCAGCTATGCGAAGCACACGGTATCAGGCTCGTCTCAATCTTGCCAAGAGACCTCGTGAGTTCAAAGAAGCTGGAGTCAACACTGTTGAGCTGCTTCCCACCAAGTGTCAGCTCATTTTTGGAACCGCTACCTCAATCAACCCCGAAGCAATAAACGTCCTGTCCGTACACGCGACTTAGGGCATATTCACCGGGAGCAAGGTTCGCAGCGCTGATACGGTAGGAAGATGTGCCGTAGCGCGCAAAGGAAACCGGAAGTTGACCGGCATTCAGATCGGTGGTCGCGTGCCCTCCCAACGGAGTGAAATGGCCCGTGGAGAACGCAATTTCTCGCGTTTTTTTCTTAGGGTCGAGCTTCCGAAGCACATAGAGCGTGGCAGGGTTGGTATCGGTCTGGGCCAGTGCACTGCGAACTATAAACAGAAGTTCTGGAGCCTGATGAAAACGCACCGGAGATTTCTGCCCGGAGATTTCATAGGCAGCCTTACTGCTCGCAACCATGAAGCCGCCGCCGCCCGCGTGAATTGTAGCCGTTGCGTGCTCCAGCGGAATCAGGTCGCCGGAGGGCGATAGGGCCGCGAAAGTATCCGCGAATTCCGGCTCTTTGACAGGTGTCTGCGCAAACGAAACCAAGGCCAATAAGCAGATCACGAGCGTTGCAATTGTCTTCATGGCACGGAAGTCTATCACGTCAAGCCTGCTAAAGCGTGTTCACACTGCGACCCCGATTCGTGCAATGCTTGTGATCAGCGGTAGAGGAGGTACGTCGATGGCGATTCACCCAAATGCGAACAGCATCACAGTCGAAGTGATCGAAGAGTACCTAGACATCGCGAAACTGTGCATAGCTACGAAAAAGTACGACGGCGGCATTTACGGGTATCCCGCTACGCTCTTGCTCTTTTGTGTCATCAACGCGCTCGGCGAGAGCCTGTGTCGAGGCAACGAGCCTTTCCAAGTTTTGATGCAGCCGCCGTTTAACTCCAATCTGAGCAGGGATCAAATCAAGAAGCTCGAAAAGTGGTACCGGAACCTGCTCGCCCACAATGGAATGATCGCTCCGGGCGTATGTCTAAGTCCGGACGAAAATGGGGATGCGTTCGTGTTTGTTGCAAATGAGCCGATGCAAATCCGCGTCAAGTCGCTCTACACTCTAGTACGCGCCGCGTGGGATCAAGTTAACAAGGCCATGCTGAACAGCGGTTGGAAGCACCACACAAACCCGGAGATTCAAAATCCAATCCTTCTCGCTGGCGCGACAGCCTCGATGCCTTTGACTGCGTCTGGCTCGAATTACGTTCCTGCGCCAGGGACGATTAACGGCAGAAAAAAGTTCCAAACACGAACCAAATAGCCTATCGAAGACGGTTTGTTTACTGATTGGCTGGCTTAGTTGGATGGTGCGCTTTGCTGAGGCTCGATCTGAATTCTCGCGCACTTGCTGTCGTCCGCGATGTATTGTTCCTGATAATCGCAACTGAGCTTATACGGGCGACCATTCACGAGGGCTCGAACTCTGGGAATATAGCAGTACTCGATCCGCACATCGACATACTTA
>JASHPM010000411.1 GCA_030038115.1 Acidobacteriaceae bacterium
GAAGTCGATCACTGCATCGAATCCCGCCAGCACTGGCGCCGTCAGCGCCGCGGCGTGGCGATTCTCTTCTTCTCCCACCACGCGCACGCTGTGGCCGCGCTCGTGCGCCACCTGCGCCACCAGGCTGCCCGTCTTGCCCCGTCCCAGTACCAGGAAAAGCATTTTCCCGCCCTCGATCCTTCTCTGCTGACCGCTTCTTGGCTGACCGCTTCTTGGCTGACCGCTTCGGAGTCCGCCCTGAGCAAGCTCGCGCAAGCGAGCGCGTCGAATGGGCGGACCGCCCCTTAGCTGATCTTCACCGGCTGCGGCAGCGCTTCCACGTCGAAGATCGCGGGGTCCGGATCGCCAAAAAACTCCGCGTGCAGCGACCGCACCGCTTCATCCGCATCGTCCTCCTCGACCATGAAGCTCATGTTGATTTCCGAAGCCCCCTGCGAGATCATGCGCAGGTTCACGTGGCGCACGCTCTGGAACACCCGCGCCGCAATGCCGTTCTGTCCCCGAATATTCTCGCCCACCATGCACACCAGCGCCTTGCGCCCCTCATACTTCACATCGGCCAGCTGGCTCAGGTCCGCCGCAATCGCCGGCAGCTTCTCATTCGAATCCAGGCTGATCGATACGCTGACCTCCGATGTCGAAACCATATCCACCGGGCACTTGTGCTTGTCGAAAACGTCGAAAATCGCCTTTAGATAGCCGTGCGACATCAGCATCCGGCTCGCCACCACATCCATTATCGTCAGCCGCTTCTTCACCGCGATCGACTTAAACGGACTCCTGCAATGGGGCGCCAGCGCCGTGATGCGCGTTCCGCTGTTCTCCACGTTCTTCGAATTCAGCACAAAGACCGGAATATTCTTCCTCACCGCGGGCAGAATCGTCGCCGGGTGCAGCACCTTCGCGCCAAAGTAAGCCAGCTCCGCGGCCTCTTCAAAACTGATCGTCTTCACGCGCAGCGCCTCCGGACACACCCGCGGATCGGCCGTCATGATGCCGTCCACATCCGTCCAGATCTCAATCGCCCCCGCATCGATGCCGGCGCCCACCAGGGCCGCCGTAAAGTCCGACCCGCCGCGGCCCAGCGTCGTCGTCACGCCCTGCTCTGTCGACCCGATAAACCCGCCCATTACCGGTACGCGTCCCTCTACCAGATGCGGAACAATGTGCTGCTTCAGCCGCTGTTCAATCGCCGCGTCCTGCGGGATCGCCTTCCCGTACTGTGCGTCCGTCACAATGCACTTGCGCGCGTCCACATGCACCGCCTTCAGCCCGCACCGCGCAAACGCCTCTGTGATCATCCGGCTCGACAGACGCTCGCCATAGGACACGATCATGTCGCTGATCCTCGGCGTCAGCTCCCCCACCACCGTCAGTCCGCGCAGAACCTCCTCGAGCCCGTCCAGCTCGGCATCCATCCAGGCGTGCGTCGCCGCCAAGCCGCTGTCCGGCCGCGCCGCCGCCAGCGGATCGTCGTGCAGCTGCGGACCCGCGGCCAGTTGCGTCGCCGTATCGTGGTGCCGGATGCGCAGCCGCTCCGTGATCGCCAGCGCGCTCCCGCGATCCCCGCGCGCCGCCGTGGTCGCGGCGGAAATCAGCAGGTCCGTGACCTTCGCCATGGCGCTCACCACCACCACCGGCTGCAGTCCCTTGCCCACGCGCCCGGCCACAATCCGCGCCGTCCGCAGAATCGCCGCGGCATCTTCGACGGAGGTTCCGCCGAACTTCATCACCACGAGTCGATTCATGCCGGCACAGCCACCGGATCGAGCTTGCCCAGAGACGCCAGCAGCTCCGCGTTCAGCAGAGCCGCGCCCGCCGCCCCGCGAATGGTATTGTGCGAGAGCACCGTGAACTTCCAGTCCAGCAGACCGCAGGGCCGCAGCCGGCCCACCGTCGCCGCCATGCCCGCGCCCCGCATCCGGTCCAGCCGCGGCTGCGGACGATCTTCCGCCGCGACAAACTCCACAGGCTGCGCCGGAGCCGTCGGCAGATCCTTCCCCGCCAGCGGAGCAAACTCCGCCCAGGCGGCAATCAGCTCGTCGCGCGTCGCCTGCTTCCCCAGCTTGATGCTCACGCTCTCCGTGTGCCCATCCTCCACTGCCACGCGATTGCAGTGCGCGCTCATCTTCGCTGCCAGCGGCTCCACCACCCGCCCGTTCAGTTGCCCCAGCAGCTTCAGCGTCTCCGCCTCCATCTTCTCTTCTTCATTCCTGATAAACGGCACCACGTTTCCCAGAATGTCCAGCGACGCCACCCCCGGATAACCCGCGCCGCTCACCGCCTGCATCGTGCTGACGAAAATCGCCTCCACCCCGAACCGCTCCACGATCGGCTTCAGCGCCAGCACCAGCCCAATCGCCGAGCAGTTGGGATTTGTCACGATATATCCACCCGACTCCCGCCGCCACGTCTGGTTCTCCACCAGCGCCAGATGGTCGGGATTCACTTCCGGGATCACCAGCGGCACTGACGGCTCCATCCGGAATGCGCTCGAGTTGGTGATCACCGCGCATCCCGCCGCCGCGAACTGCGGCTCCAGCTCACGGGCTATATCGGCGTCCAGCGCTGCGAAGATCACGCGTGGCGCACCAGCAGGCGTTGCCGGAGAAACCGGCAGCGCAGCCACCCGCTCCGGCAGCGGTGTATCCAGCTTCCAGCGCACCGCCTCGCTGTACGGCTTGCCACTTGATCGGTCGCTCGCCGCCAGCCACGCCACTTCAAACCAGGGATGGTTCTCCAGCAGTTGAATGAACCGCTGGCCGACCATGCCGGTCGCACCCAAAATGCCAATCTTTTGCCGCATCGCAATCGCCCTGTCAGATACACCGCAGGCCAGACGCTACATAACCCCGGCCCGCTCGATGGCTGTGTCGATAGTGTAAATGCTGCGTGGCGCGGACCCCGCCTTGCGAGCCGACCGGTGAATCACTATCGTCACTTTCACAAGAGCGCGAAGCGCGCTCGCCTGGACGGCCACCCTCAGTACGTGAAATCCTGCGTCACCGTCCCCTGCGCCGGTACCGTCACCGTCGCCGTCTGCTGCCCCATCTGCTCCTGATCCGCCACCACCGTGTAAGTCCCCGGCGGCAGACCCTTGATCATGTACCGCCCCGACACGTCCGACACGGCGAAGAACGGATTCGGCGCAACATTAATAAACGCCTGCATCCATGGATGATTGTTGCAGCGCACCGGAATCATCAGCTCCGGCTTGGCGAACGTCCGCTCGTCCTGTGCCCCATTCTGTCCGTTGCTCGGCGGCTGCGATATGTCCACCACCGGATTCCCCTGGACCGTCGGCACCATATGAATGTTGTGCATCGTCGGATCGCTGTTCGTGAAC
>JASHPM010000412.1 GCA_030038115.1 Acidobacteriaceae bacterium
GCGGTTCACTGGCCGGTGGCAGCGCTGGCGCTGCTGTTGATTGCGGGGACGGGCGTGGTGTGCGGGCTGGCTCCCGCAGTGGGGAGCATGAAGGCCGATGTGCTGGATGCGCTGCGTGACGGTGGACAGGCTGCGGGGCAGGGACGCTCGCATCATCGGCTGCGCAGCGGGCTGGTGATGGTGGAGGTAGCGCTGGCGATGATGCTGCTGGTGGGATCGGGGTTATTGCTGCGGAGCTTCGCCAGGATGCTGGAAACCGATCCGGGATTTGTGGTGGAAAACCTGGTGACGGCGTCACTGGATTTGCCGGCGCATGACTATGCGACGCAGGAGAAGGTGGACGCGTTCTACGGGGAATTGCAGACGCAGCTGGCGGCGATGCCGGGAGTGCGATGGGCGGGGCTGGCCTCGGGGATTCCGATTGCCGGAATCAGTTCCTATCGAAGCTTCGTGCCGGAAGGATATGTGCCGCAGAACGGGCGCAGGTGGGATTCGGCGTCGAATTACTTTGTGCTGGGAGACTACTTCCGCGCGATGGGGATTCGCCTGGTGGAAGGACGCTTGCTGAACACCGGCGACGATCGGCCGGATGCGCCGCTGGTGGCGGTGGTGAGCCAGACGGCGGCGAAGGAATACTGGCCGGGGAAGGATCCGGTGGGAATGCGGTTGCGGATGGGCGGGAGTCCGCAGAGCACGCGGCCGCTGATCACGATTGTGGGGATCGTGGGCGATGTGCATCAGAATGCGCTGGACGAGAAGGTGATACCGCAGATGTACGAGCCGTTCACGCAGTTTCAGCGGCAATTTGAGCCTGCGGTGCAGGCATCGATCGGCATGATGGGCGGCGCGAATGTGGTGGTGCGGAGCACGGGCGATGCAGGTGCGGAGGCGGCCGATCTGGAGAAGACGGTCCATCGGCTGGATCCACTGCTGGCGGTGACGAATGTTCGGACGATGGATGAAGTAGTGGCGGAGACGGAGGCCTCGCGGCGGTTCAACACGGGCGTGCTGACGTCGTTTGCGGCGATCGCGCTGGGGCTTGCGCTGCTGGGGATCTATGGAGTGCTGGCGTATGCGGTGACGGAACGGAAACGCGAGATCGCGATCCGGATGGCGCTGGGCGCGACGCGCCGCAATGTGGAGCGGCGAACGCTGGGCCAGGCGCTGGTGCTGGCGTTGGTGGGAGTGGCCGCGGGTTTGGGCGCAGCGCTGGGGCTGACGCGCTATCTGGCAAGCCTGCTGTATGGAGTGAAGCCGCTGGATGCGGCAACGCTGGCGGGAGCGGTGGTGGTGTTGCTGGCCTGCTCAGCGCTGGCGGCGTGGATTCCCGCGCAGCGCGCGGCCAGCGTGGAGCCGATGGAAGCGTTAAGGAGCGAGTGACGCACGGCGTCACTCGCTCCAGCCGGTAGCCGGTAGCGAAGGCAGGTTACAGGTTGCAGGTTGCAGCGAGTAGCTGGGAGCGAATGGAGCGGGAGAACAGCAATGTGGGGTGATTTGAAGTTTGCGGTGCGGCAATTGCGCAAGTCGCCGGGGTTCACGCTGACGGCGGTATTGACACTGGCGCTGGGAATTGGGGCGAACACCGCGATTTTTACGCTGGTGGATTCCATCATGCTGCGGCCGTTGCCGTTTCCGCAGCAGGACCAGCTCATGCGCATCGGCTACGCGGACCAGCAGAATGGCGCGGGCAACCCGCTGGACGCTTCCTTTCCCAAGGGGTGGATTCGCGCGCTGGGCGAGCACTCGCAGTCGTTCGCGTCGATCAGCGGATTCGGCCCGGATGCCGAGTCGAACGTCGGGGATTCGAATTCATCCGATCGAGTTTTTGGCGCTGAAGTGATGGCCAACGCCCTTGACACGCTGGCTGTGCCTCCTGCGTTAGGGCGTTTTTTCTCTGCAGACGATGCCATCGCCGGGCACGATCCGGTGGTGGTGCTGAGCTACGGATACTGGCGGCAGCATTTTGCGGCGAGCCCGGCGGCGATCGGGCAGACGATCCGCATCGACGGCATTGAGCGGCGGGTGATTGGGGTGATGCCGGCGGGGGTGCGCTTCCCGTATGCGGAGACGCAGTTTGTGACGCCGGTGACGTTTCGGGGCGGCGACCCGTATGAGGCGTGGCAGGACTTCGACCTGCGCGGGGTGGGCAGGCTGAAGCCCGGTGTGACGCGGGTGCAGGCGCAGGGAGAACTCCATCGTCTGCAACACGTGTTGTTGCCGATGTTCCCATGGCGGATGCCGGACACGTGGGCTGCGAATCCAGCGGTGGTGCCGCTGCTGGATGCCGAAGTGGGCGATATGCGGCCGCGGCTGATGCTGCTGTTCGGAGCGGTGGGGCTGATCCTGCTGATTGCGTGCGCGAACGTGGCGAATCTGATGCTGGCGCGCGCCGCGGGGCGAGAGCGGGAGATTGCAGTGCGCAGCGCCCTGGGCGCAACGGGATTGCGGCTGGTGCGCCAACTGCTGGCGGAGAGCGTAGTGCTGGGCAGCGTGGCGGGGCTGGTGGGATTAGTGGCGGCGGCTGCAGGATTGCAGGCGCTGATCACTCTGCTGCCGGCCGATACGCCGCGCATCAGCGACGTCTCGCTGCACTGGCCGGTATTTTTGTTTGCGGCCGCGGCATCGGTGGTGACGGGAGTGTTATTCGGGCTGATCCCGGCGCTGCGCATGGCTTCGCCGAACCTGCGCGAGTCGCTGCACTCCGGCGGCCGCAGCGTAGCGGGCAAGGCGGGGCAATTCCGTGTTTCCATGCTGCTGGTGATGGGGCAGATTGCGCTGTCGGTGGTGATCGTCACCGCGGCGGGATTGATGCTGCGCAGCCTGTGGAGCTTGTCGGAGGTGAATCCCGGGTTCAGAACCGACCGGATGGTGACGGCGGAAGTTTCGATGGATGCGAATGCGTGTCCGACGTGGCTGGTGAACACACAAGGCCAGGAACCGGGAGGGCGCTGCCAGCAATTCTTCAGCACACTGCTGGACCGGCTGCGTGGTTTGCCGGGCGCGGAAAGCGTGGCGCTGACCAATGCGCTGCCGCTGAACGGGCGCCAGGGGAATTACGTGTACGACGCGGAGGGGCATCCGCGCGATGCGCGGCAGGGAGCGCTGCTGGCGACGGGGAGACTGGTGTCGCCAGGATACTTCGCCACACTGGGCATCAGTCTCGAGAAGGGGCGGCTGCTGGAGGAACAGGATGAGTCGGGGGCGAGCCACGCAGTGGTGATCAACCAAACGATGGCGAAGCGGCTATGGCCTCATGACGATCCGCTGGGGCGGCATCTGCTGGATGTGAGCGATGAGGCCCAGCCCGCGGTATGGAACGCGAACGGGGCCGTGACCGTAGTAGGGGTTGTGAGCAATACCCATGAGGGGAGCCTGACGGCCCAGTACGGAGACGAAGTCTATCTGCCGGTGACGCCGCACAGCGAGACGCCGGTGATGTACGTCCTGCTGCGGACGCGGGAGAGCACGCAGCAGGCGGCGGCGGGCCTGCGGCAGGCGGTGGCGGAGGTCGATCCGTCGGTGCCGGTGACGCGAGTGAGAACGCTGAACGAGGTGGTGGCGTTGTCGGAATCCGCATCGCGCTCGCTGACCGTGCTGCTGCTGACCTTTGGGGGCCTGGCGGTGGTGATCGGCGGCGTGGGGGTCTACAGCCTGATCGCGTACATCGTGAGCTGGCGGACGCGGGAAATTGGAATACGGCTGGCGCTGGGCGCGCAACGATGGCAGATTGTGAGCGGCGTGGTGCGGCAGAGCCTGCTGCTGGCGCTGGGCGGCTGCGCGGTCGGACTGGTGGCTGCGGCGCTGGTGGCGCAGCTGATGCGGGGATTCCTGTTCGGCGTGAAAGCGGTGGATCCGGTGACATATGGCGCGGTGCCGCTGATGATGCTGGTGCTGGCGGTGGCGGCGGCGTGGATACCGGCGCGCAGGGCAGCGAGCGTGGATCCAATTAAGACGTTGAGGATGGAGTGAGGAAGCGGGAAGCAGGAAGCGAGTCAGGGGACCAGGAAAGTGTGAGAGCGATGCTGGGGGATTTGAAATATGCGTTGAGGCAACTACGGAAGTCGCCGGGATTTGCGCTGACGGCGCTGCTGACGCTGGCGATCGGGATTGGGGTGAACGCGGCGACGTTCAGCGTGATGGACGCCATCGTGCTGCGGCCGCTGGCGGTGCCGGATCTGAACCGCGTGATGACGGTGGCGGAAGATCGGGGGCGGGGGAAGTATCAATATGAGTGGGTCACGCCCGCGAATTACGAGGACTGGAAGAAGGAGAGCCAGTCGTTCGAGAGCCTTGCGATCTTCAGGCGCCAGGCGCTGAGCCTGACCGGCGCAGGCGAAGCCGCGCATGTGGAAGCGGCGCGGTTGTCGGCGGACTTCTGGAACGTAATGGACATCCCCGCATTTATGGGGCGGGTATTTCGCGCGGATGAATGCCAGCCGGGGCGCGATGGCGAAG
>JASHPM010000413.1 GCA_030038115.1 Acidobacteriaceae bacterium
GTGTTCCACGGGGACAGATGGCGTGTCACCCGGGGTAACAGATACAGGAGCCAAACCAGACCACCCAGAGCCATGAACACGCCCAGGATCCGAGGCAGAAACGTCGACCTTAACATCAGGAAGCCGAGCACGATGCAATAGAATCCGTGAAAGACCATGCCGATGTTCACGCCGCGGGTCTGCAATTGCACGGCCTCACAGGTGAGTCCCGCGATGCCAAAAAACACAAATGCCCAGGAGAGCCTTCTTTTCACCACTCTGAAGATGCTGTAGAGCAGAAGCACAACAATGAAATAGCACGCGATCGGGAACACGACTGCCGCGAAGAAACCCAGTCTGCCGCGCAGGACGAACTCCGCTAATACAGCCATCAGCACGCTGAGCACATAGAACCCGCCGGACAGCCTGGCTCTCAGGCCCGGCGGCACCTCTCGAATCGTTTCCGTCATTGCATTGCCTCCGGAAGACCCGGCGTGGTCAGGATGCCTTTACCGCGGCGGGTTGATTGATTGCTGTTTGCGAGGTTCATAGCCCCTTGCCCCTGCGAAACTCCCGCACCACTTCAGCGGGATCGAGATGCTCCCCGTCCACCGCCTCGTTCATCGCACGCATCTGCTTTGCGTCGATCCTCCCCGCCAGATCGGCCAGGGCGTTCGCGATCTGGGGCCACCGTTGGAGGGCCTCGGCGCGTATCAGTGGCACCGCCTGATAGGGCGGGAAGTAGTGCTTGTCATCGGCCAGCACGGTCAGGCCCAGCGCCTTAATCGGCCCATCCGTCGAATTCGCCGCGATCATGTCCACCTGATGCGCCTCGAGCGCGCGATACAGCAGCCCCAGGTCCATCGTCCGTGGGGGGCCGGCAAATCTGAGCCCATAGGCCGCGCTCAACCCCGGCAAGCCGTCCGGCCGCTGCTCGAACTCATACCCTACACCCAGCCGCCACTGCGGCGTGAATTGCGCCGCCTCGCTCAAGGTCGTCAAATGCAGGCGCCGCGCATCGTCCCCGCGAATCACCATGGCAAAGGTATTCTCGAATCCCAGTGACGGCCCTACTACAATGCGATATCGCTGCGCATACAGGCGCCGCACCGTCTCAAGAACCTTCCCCGGATCGCGGTCTACCGGCTGCTTCAGAATCGCCGTCAGCGCCGTCCCCGTATACTCCACATATCCATCGATTCGCCCTGCCAGCATGGCCTGCTGACAAATGTAACTGCCGGCTAGGTAAAAGCGCCGCTCCACTTTCAGGTGAGTCTTCGCCTCAATCTCCTGGGCCAGCAGCTCCCCGAGGACCACCTGCTCGGTGAAGTTTTTCGCCCCAATCACCGGCCGATCCGGCCGCGGCGGCGAACAGCCCTCCAGCAGAAAACAAAACGTCACCGCGACAGTAACAAATGTCCGATTCACGCCGCTGCACCCGGGCCCGGCACGCGAAACCATCGTTCCAGCAGTCCCAAAGCTCCGTCGCACGCCAGGGCCAGCAGCGCGGCTGGGATCGCCCCGGCGAGCACCAGGCGATTATCCACCGACGCCACGCCGCGAAAAATCAGCTCTCCCAGGCCGCCTGCACCCACCGCCGCCGCGATGGTCGCGATCCCGACGCAGGTCACGGTGGCCGTCCGCAGCCCAGCCAGAATGAAGGACGCGGCCAGGGGCAGCTCCACCTTGAAAAACCGCTGCGCATCGGTGAGCCCCAGCGCTCGCGCTACTTCGATCAGTGACCGGTCGATCCCCTGAATTCCCGCATAGGTATTTCTGAGAATCGGCAAAAGCGCATACGCCGTCAGTGCAATGATGGCCACGCGCGCGGCACGCTCGCCCAGCCACGGCAGCGGCAACAAAAACCCGAACATGGCCAGCGACGGAATGGTCTGCAGAACATTCGCCGCGCCAATCACCGGTTTCGCCCATCCCGGGCGTCGCGTGAGCCAAACGCCCACCGGCACCGCAATCGCGGCCGCAAACAGCATGGCCGCTCCGGTCAGCCACAGATGCTCCACCGTCAGTTCCGCAATTTCGCCGCCGTACTGCGCAAGAAACCGGTTCATGCGCGCTTCTCCTCGGCGGCGCTGCTCCTTTGCTCCCCACGATGAAATGCCTGGACGTACGACTCGATCTCCGGCTGCCTCGATGGCAGGAAATCCTCCGGCTCCAGGTCCGCCACCAGCTTGCCTTCGCTCAACAGCACAATTCGATCCCCGAGATACAGCGCCTCGTCCAGATCGTGCGTCACCAGCAGAACCGTCTTCTTCAGCCGCCTCAGCAAATCGCGCAGCATGTCCTGCATCTCCGCGCGCGTGAGCGGATCGAGGGCACCGAACGGCTCATCCATGAGCAGAACCTGGGGCTCGCCGGCGAGCGCGCGCGCCAGTCCCACCCGCTGCCGCTGTCCGCCCGACAACTGATACGGATACCGCGCCGCAAACTGCCCCGGCTCGAGGCCGACCGCGGCCAGCAACTCATGACTGCGCCTCACCCGCTCCTCGCGTGGCCGCCCCTGCGCTTCGAGCACTAACCCCACATCGCGCTCCGCCGTCATGTGCGGGAACAGCCCAGTTTCCTGGATCACGTAGCCCACGCTGCGGCGCAGCTCAATCAGGTCTGCGTCGCGGACATTGTTGCCGTTCAGCAGCACCTCGCCCGAC
>JASHPM010000414.1 GCA_030038115.1 Acidobacteriaceae bacterium
CGCTTCGCCAAGCCGCGCGGCCTGCGCGAGCTCGCACTCGCCGTCCCCCTTGCCGACGGTCTCGATCCGCAGCTGACGGTTCGCGCGCTCGCCGAAGGCGCAGTACTCGCCGACTTCGACTCCGATACCTACCGCTCCGACCGCAAAGACCGCAGCGTGCATTCGTTCCGCATCGTCGCTCCGCCGGTATTCAACCGCACCGCCGCTGAAGAAGCGCTGCGCGAGGGCGTCATCGTCGCCGAGTCGCAGAACTTTGCCCGCGCGCTCGTCAACGAGCCCGGCAATCGTCTCACCCCCACCGTCCTCGGCTTGCGGGCCGCGGAAATGTGCCATGAATTCGGCATCGAGTGCCGCCTCCACGGAGCCGACCAGCTCCGCGAGCTGAAGATGGGCGCGTTCCTCAGCGTCACCCAGGGCTCGGACGAGCCGCCCGCGCTGATCGTGATGATCTACGAACCCAAAGGCGCGCCCGCCAGCCCCATCCTTGGTCTGGTAGGCAAGGGCATCACCTTCGACACCGGCGGCATATCCATTAAGGCCGCCGACAACATGGAGAAGATGAAGTACGACATGGCCGGAGGCGCGGCCATGATCGGTGCCATGCGCGCCATTGCGCAGCTCCAGCCCCCGGTCCGGGTCATCGGCATCGTCTGCGCGGCGGAAAACATGCCCTCCGGCAAGGCCCAGAAGCCCGGCGACGTCCAGATCGCCATGCCCGCCCCCGGCAAGCCCGGCAAAGCCATCGAAATCATCAACACCGACGCCGAAGGCCGCCTCGTCCTCGCTGACGGCATCACCTACGCGAAACAACTCGGCGCCACCCACCTCATCGACGCGGCCACCCTCACTGCAGCCGTCGGCACGGCGCTGGGCCTCCTCAACGGCGGCATCTTCGCGAACGATGAGGACAGCTACCGCCGCTTCACCGAAGCGCTCAAAATCTCCGGCGAGCGTTTCTGGCGCCTGCCCCTCGACGACGACTATCGCGACGTCATCAAGTCCAGCATTGCCGACATCAAGAACACCGGCGGACGCTACGGCGGAGCCATCAATGCCGCCATGTTCCTGAAGGAATTTGCCGAGGACACGCCCTGGATTCACCTCGACATCGCCGCCGTGGCCTGGAGCGACGATGCCAAACCCTGGCTCGCCTCCGGCCCGACGGGAGTCGCGACGCGCAGCGTCATCGAATGGATCCGAAGCTTCTCGGGGTGAGCTGCATTCGATGCTTGCCCAGATCGCCGCGATTGCCAGCTTGTATGGCGCGATCCTGGCCACGCGCAATAACCCGGACTTCGAGGATTGCGGCATCCGCGTCGTCAATCCCTGGGAAGCCTGAAAGCTTCCCCAGGCAATCCGGCTCGCCCTACGAATGCGTTGCCGTCGCCGCCCGTCGCTCCGTCTTTGCCGCCTCCCCGGAAGTTCGGGCCCGCGCTGCCAGGATCAGTCCAATCCCGAACGCAATCGCCCCCAGGCTCGCCAGCTGCGCATTCGTCATGCCCCACAAGATACGCGGATTGATCCGGATGAACTCCACCAGGAAGCGCGCGAGCCCGGTCAGGATCAGGTACTCGCCGGTAATCTCCCCCAACGGTTTGGGGCGCTCGGGCGCGCCGCGCCGCCACAGGATCCAGGTAATCAGCAGGGCGCCCAGCAGTTCATAGATCGGCGTCGGGTGCACCCGCTGCATCGTCGGTACCAGCCCATGCGGAAAGCTCATGCCCCACGGCAGGCTGGTGGGAATCCCGTAATCGCCGTCGCCGGAAACCAGGCACCCCAGCCGGCCCACCCCATACCCGATGGCCGCGGCCGGCGACGCCAGGTCCAGCATCTGCAGCGAGCCCAGCTTGTACACGCGGGCTTGCCACAGCAGCGTAAGAATGCCGATGATCAGTCCGCCATACCAGGCAAAGCCGGCACGCTCAAAGAGCAGCGCCAGGGGATGCCGCAGCAGCTCGTGCGGCGTCTCCAGCACATGCCACAGTTTCGATCCCAGCACCCCCGCCACCGTCGAAACCGCAACGATGCTGATGGCATCGGCATCGATCCCCCAGCGGCGAAAATTCCGGTGCAGAATCCAGCAGGCGCTGACCGCGGCCAGCCACAACATGATGCCAAAGGTGCCAATAGCAAAGCGTCCAATATGAATAAAAGGGTACATACGCGCGTCTTTCAAGTATAAGACCTTCGTCCCCTGTGCATGATGCCGCCTGTGTCCTTCCACAAGCGGCTTTCGAGGTAATCTGGCCTGTGAGCACGATGACCATTCACTCCGGGCTCGAGGTGCTCTTCAGCCGCGAGCGCATCCGCCAACGGGTCGCCGAAATGGGCCGCCAGATCGATCAGGACTACGCCGGTGAGAAGATCGTCCTGGTCGGCGTGCTGAAAGGCGCGGCCATTTTCCTCGCCGATCTCGCCCGCAGCATCTCCGTCGACAACACCTTCGACTTCGTCGCCGTCACCAGTTACGGCAAAGGTTCCCGCACCAGCGGCGCCGTCAAGCTCATCAAGGACCTCGACCAGTCCATCGAAGGCAAAAA
>JASHPM010000415.1 GCA_030038115.1 Acidobacteriaceae bacterium
CAGATTTTGCCGGCGCCTCCCTGTGGAAAACTAGTCAGGAGACGCGCCCCTTCCCAAACGGCAATCCACTGATTCAAGGCAGTTTCCAAGCCAAAAGGGGCACTTTTTAAACCGTCGCAACCCGAATCGTCGGTCGCCTGCGCCAGAAGCTCACGATGCTTAGCAGAACCAGGTGCGCCGCTACGGCTCCACAGAAATCCAGTGCCACGTCCAGTGCCGAGCTGGTCCGGCCCGGTAGAAAACTCTGATGCCACTCATCCCAGCTCGCCAGCAACAGCGTGCACAGCAGAGCCAGCCCCGCCACATACCGCACGCGCACCCGCCATTCCGGCCAGCGCCGCTCCAGCGTCACGCGCCACGCTTCGAAAAACCCCAGGCTGACCGAGCCGTACCCGACAAAGTGGCCCGTCTTGCGGATGTAGTGGTGAACCACCGCCCAGTGCGCCGGGCTGATGGGCCCAAACAGTTTCACCCACAGCGGCAGGAGCCATCGGCTCGTGTTTTCCGACGACATGGTTGCCGTCGATTCACAAACAATCACTCCGATCCCGATCAGAGCCGGAATCCAGTGCACCAGCAGTCGCACGCGCGGGTTTTGCACGCTTCTCCAGCAGGAAAACAACTGCTACCAGAATACATTGCGCCCCGTGCTGCCTGCATGCCCCGATCCTGGTCGCGGATACCTCAAAAGTGATACAACAAACCGTGACCCCACGAATTGATTGCAGCGCATGACGAGCCAGGAAAAAGTCCTCATCGTCGAAGATGAGCCGCATGCTCTCTCGGGCCTCGCCGAGCTTGTTTCTGGTTGGGGCTATCGAACCGAAACCGCTCGCGACGGCGTTGAAGCACTGGAAAAAGTGAGCGCGTGGCAGCCAGGCATCGTCGTCTCCGATCTCAAGATGCCTCGCATGGACGGCCTTCAGCTGCTCGCGAGGCTCGGAGAGACCAGCGAAAATGTCGCCGTCATCATGCTCACCGCGCAGGGTTCCATCGAAGCTGCCGTCGAAGCCATGAAGAATGGCGCCTACGACTTCATTCAGAAGCCCGTCGATCCCGCTCGCCTGCGTGCCATCCTCACCAACGCGGCGCGGCAGCGCGACACAGAGCGCGAACTCGAAGTCACGCGCCGCAAGCTCCGTGAGACCGGCGTCCTTGGCTCCCTCGTCGGCGCCTCCAAAAAGATGCAGGAAGTCTTCGCGCTCATCGAGCGCGTTGCGCCCAGCAACGTCTCGGTCCTCATCACCGGCGAAAGCGGGACCGGCAAGGAGCTGGTCGCGCGCACCCTGCACGATCTCAGCCCGCGCCGCAGCAAGCCCTTCGTGGCTGTCAACTGCGCCGCCATTCCCGAAACCCTCATCGAAAGCGAAATCTTCGGCCATGAAAAGGGCGCATTCACCGGCGCTATCGAGCGCCGCGCCGGCTGCTTCGAGCTGGCCGAAGACGGAACCCTGCTTCTCGACGAAATCGGTGAAATGCCCGTCGCCACCCAGGCCAAGCTGCTCCGCGTTCTGGAGGATCGCAAGCTGCGCCGCCTCGGCAGCAAGGTCGAAGCCCCGATCGACGTCCGCGTGCTCGCCGCCACCAACAAGAATCCCGAAGAAGCAGTTGCCGATGGCCATCTGCGCAGCGATCTCTTCTATCGGCTCAATGTTTTCAACATCCACATGCCGCCGCTCCGCGAACACAAGGAAGACATCCCCTCCATTGCGGACGCCATGATCGCCGACATGAATCAGAAGCACCAGCGCCGCGTCCAGGGCATCGACAGCGAAATGCTGGCCCGGCTGGTGGCGCACGACTGGCCCGGCAATGTTCGCGAACTGCGCAACACTATCGAGCGCGCTATCGTGCTCTGCAGCGACGCCACACTCCAGCCCCGCCACCTGCCCCCCGCTTTTGGAACCAAACCCGTGCGCATCGTCAGCGAATTACCCCCCAACGCCATCCAGCTCGAGGTGGGCGCCACGGTCGACGACGCCGAGCGCATGCTGATCTTCAAGACCCTCGAATCCACCCATAACAACAAGACGCGCGCCGCGGAAATCCTCGGAATCAGCCTCAAAACCCTGCACAACAAGCTGCGCGAATACGGAAATTCCGCTGCCCCCGCCGGTGCTCTCGAAGAATAATCTCGAAGAAAAATGTGGCAAGGGAGGATTATTGCCGGTATTCTCCATTTACTGACTCCTAACTGCTGAGCGCTGTCCCCCCGATCATGCGCCTCAAGACCAAACTCGTCCTCGCCATCACCGGCCTGGTCTTTTCGGTCGTGGTGGTCTTCTCCTGGATCTGGCTCAGTCAGTTACTTCAGCAGCACATCGAGCAGTCCTGGGCAGCCAACGACATCCTCACCCATCAGATTTCCTTTCAGGTCAATCGGGCTCTCGACAGTGGCCTGCCCGGCCGCCACGTCGACCCCAACGATCCAGTCGCCGTTCGTGCCGCCGTGGCCGATACGCTGCGCAGAGATCCCGGCGTGAACTCCCTGCTCACCTCCATCGTCGACTACTCGCCCACCATCCTCGACGTCGCCATCGTCGACCGTCAGAACCGCGCCATTATCGCCGTTCCCGATTCCACTCTGTATGACCAGGTTCTCCCCAACCGTCCCGATTACTCCGCCTTGCGGCGCCAGTCTCCCATCCGCACCCTCCGCATCTTCTTCGGGCCTCCCCAGGTTTATAACGTCTCTCTCGGTCTCGACCGCAACGATCAGCCCTTCCTGACCATCCGCATCGGCATTCGCACCACGTTTCTCAGCCACGCCTTCCAGCCCTGGCTCGTCGAGTCCTTCAGCTTTATGGGATTGGCGATGATCATCTCCATGATCGTCGCCGCCTTCGTGGCCAACCTTGCTCTGCAGCCTATCGAGCAGATCAGCCACCGTCTGGACACGTTGGCTGCGCAACAGGAGGCGCTCACGGACAACTCCGCCTCGCGCGAGCTGCGCCGCACCATCGAGGCCGAGCTGCCGGGTGCCCCCCCCGCGGTTCCCGAACGAGAATCCCGGCGCGGCGACGACGCGGTCGCCCAGGTCTCCGGCAAGATCGAGCGCCTCGGCCAGCGCATGCGCAATGTGGAAGAAGTGTTCTCGGCCCTCCGCGAGAACCTCGACCAGATCCTCTCCAACCTGCAGGACGGCGTCATGCTCTTTACCCGCGACGCCCGCGCCGTCCTGGTCTCCAGCTCCGTCGAGCGCTTCCTGAACATCGGCCGGGAACGCATCTTTGGGGCCGAAGTCCGCGAAATCTTCGATCGCAGTACCCGGCTCGGCCGCATCGTGCGCGATGCCTTTGAGGGAGGCATGTCCATCGTGCAGGAAGAGGTCACCACCGAAACCGGCCGCCGCGTAGAAGTCTCCCTGGACTTCATTCACGACGCTCAATCCCGCGATCGGCATTCTTTAGGCGCGCTGCTCACCCTTCACGACCTCGAATCCGTCCGTGAGATCGAGACCGAGCTGGAGGTTTCGCGCCGTATGGCCTCCATCGGCCGCCTGACCGCGGGGGTCGGCCACGAAGTCAAGAATCCCATCAACGCCATCGTCGTCCATCTGGAACTGCTCCGGAACAAGGTTCACGCCGGCGGCGACGCCCTGCGGCACCTCGACATCATCCAGAGCGAGATTCGCCGCCTCGATCGGGTCGTCCAGACCCTCGTCGATTTCTCTCGTCCCGTCGAGCTCCAGCTCAAGGATCAGGATTTGCGGGGGGTTGTGGCCAGTGTGCTCATGCTGGCCTCCGCCGAGCTCCAGACCCGCGGCATTATCGTCGAAAGCCAGTCCCCGCCCCGTCCCGTCCTCTGCCGGGTCGACGCCGACCTGCTCGAACAGGCTCTCCTGAACGTTGTGCTCAATGGCGCTCAGGCCATGGCTTCCGGTGGAATTCTGGAAGTCCGGCTGGCCGAAGACAGCCGCTGGGCTTTTATTCGCGTCCGGGATCACGGGGAGGGCATCCCCGATGAGATCCGGGCACGGATATTCGACCTTTACTTCACCACAAAGAAAGACGGCAGCGGGATTGGCCTGGCCATGACTTACCGCATCCTGCAGATGCACCACGGCCAAATTGACGTAGAATCAAAGGCAGGGAGCGGAACTACATTTGTACTGCGGCTCCCCTTGATTTCTGCCGGTTCGGGACAGCGCGTAGTTCTGGAGTCTACGGGACACGCGATTCCCAGCGAGCTTGCTCGCCAGGGTGGTGAGACCCAGCCAGAAAGGTCCGGACGATGAGATCCGGAAAGACAACTGCGGCGCTTGCCCTGCTGCTCGCGCTGCTGACAGGATGCGGCCCTAAGCAGCCGCAACCCATCGCACCGCCCCAGGTTGCGCAGGCGCCTTCTTTGCCTCCAGCGCAGATGGTTGCTCTCCTTTCGCGCATGCCGCCGCCCATGCCCGTAGCCAATAGACCACTGATTAAGCTCGATACCACCGCGCCCCCCGAAACAAAGATCGAAACCGCCAGCTCGGAACCCCGCAAACCCCCAAAGCACCACGCAAAGCCCATTTCCGCCCAGGAGGCCGCGGAAGCTGCCAAAGCGGCTCAGACTCCGGCTGCATCGAACACCCAGGCTCAGAATATTCAGCCTCCCGAAATGTCTCCCATCGGGCAGCTTTCGACCGCCAACGACAACTCCAATACCGCTGACCGCCAGAAAATTTCCAGTGACATCGATTCCACGGAGAATGGGCTGAACGCGATTAAGCGCTCCTTCAGCTCCGACGAGCAGAAGACGGTCGCCCTGATCCGCACCTATATCACCCGGGCGCGCGACGCGCTCAAAGCGGATGATCTCGAGGGCGCGCGAAATATGTCGTCCAAGGCTCACCAGCTGCTGCAGGAATTGACCAAGCCGTAATCCTGGTCGCGCTGACCCACGATTCCCTCGCCGAATCTACTTCTCGCCCCACTTCAGCTTTGTGCGCAGCACGTCGAAGAAACCATTCTCTCCCAGCCGAATCAGTTTGACGGAGTATTCGGAGCGCCGGCACCGCAGCTCATCCCCCAGGCGCAGCTGAATCGCCTCCTGCCCGTCCACGGTCAAAAAAGTCTGGTCCGGAACCCCCTCGATGCGCACCAGAATGCGCGATTCGCCCGGCACCACCATCGGTCGCAGCGTGAGCTGATGCGGGCAGATCGGCGTGACTACCAGTGCATCGACGCGCGGGATAAGCACTGGCCCGCCCGCTGCCAGTGAGTACGCCGTCGAGCCCGTCGGCGTGGCCACGATCACTCCGTCCGCGCGAAAAGTTGCGGCCGGCTGGTCATCCACTTCCACCGCAAAATGGCCCATGCGTGCGATGGCCCCTTTCGCCACCACCACATCGTTCAGAGCCTCATAGGCGCAATTCAGCTTCCCCTCTCGCCACAGCTCGCTGTGCAGCATCGCCCTAAGCTCGATGCAGCATCCGCCCTGGCCCCACGCTTCCAGGTGCGTGTAGATATCCGCAAGCCGCACCTCGGTAAGAAAACCCAGGGCTCCCAGATTTACGCTCAGAATGGGAACGCCGCTCCGCGCGAACACCCGCGCCGCCGCCAGCAACGTGCCGTCGCCGCCCAGCACGATCACCAGGTCCGGATTCAGCGCGGACAAATCCGGGCGCGCATGCACCTTTTCGTCCATCACGTAATTCGCGCTCACCGGGTCCAGCAGTGCCTCATGCCCACGCGACTTCAGCCACAGCACCAGCTCCGGCAGCAGCTGTCGAAGCTCTTCCTTCTGCGGTTTCGAGATAACGGCGACGCGCGACATGGGATTTAGTGTACCGCCCTCTGCGAGCCTCCCGCGTGTCGCAGTTCCACTCAAAAAGGAAAACGGCCAGCGTGCGCCGGCCGCTTCACGGGTTGCAGTAATTTCTAAGTCGTCGAACGGCTCTTCACGGCAAGGAATTGAGCCGGCACCGCTGCGCCGCTTCCGTTCGTCAGCTTCGGATCGATCGTTTGCGTGTCCGTCAGCGTCGTTGTGTTCACCATGTGGATGAGGTCGTCGCCGCTGGTGCTGGTGAAGAAGATCGAACCGTCGGGACTGAAGACCCCCGCAATCGGCGCCTGCGCTCCCGACGACAGCTGCACCGTTCCCAGCGTGCCAGGCGTTCCCGCTGTGGCCGACGGAGCGTAGTACGGCAGCACGCCGCTCGCCCCGCTCGCGTTATAGGTGACGAACACTACGGAAGAATCCGGCGACGAGACCACCTGGTCCACCTCGGAGGGCGAGACCGGCAACGTCCCCTGAACAAATGAAGTGGTCAGCGTCAGCGGCGTTGTTCCGCCGTACGCTGGGCAGGCTCCGACGGGCACACCAGTCGGTCCCGACGCTGTGCTCCCCTGGTAGAGCCAGATATCCGAGAAGGTCGTGCCATCCGTTCCGAGGATGTGATTGCCGTCCGCGGTCGCCGTCACCTGCGTCGTCGTCACTCCCACGTCGCCGGCCGGCGGATAATACGGTGGGTTCGAGCTGTTGTTCGCGCAGAAACTCCGCGCCGCGGTCGACGTTCCGCTGAGGAAGGTCGCCACGCTGGGAACGGTGATGGTCAGCGAGGGTCCACAGAAGGGATCCCAGGACGGATTGTAGGCGGGCACCGCCGCCGTGCCGGCCGCATCCAGAGGACAGCTGTACGTCGGCTGGTTGCTCAGCGGATAGCTGGACCATCCGGTGCCGCTGTTGAAAACGAACAGCGTATTTTGGCCCGTAGCCGGATCCTGTCCGCTGATGTAAACCGTCGTTCCGTCCGGCGAGTATTGCGCGCGGCTCGCAACCCCTCCAATGCTGGTGTACGTGCTGGCGCTGGTGCTGTAGAGATAAATCACCTGCCGGAGCTGGTCGTTGATCACCACCGTTGATCCCGTCGGCGACACTGCCAGCACCACGCCCGGCACCGAGGGCACTTCTTTCGACAGCGTGTTCCCCAGCGTGTTGTAAATCATCAGCTCGTGATAGCTGCCAAAATACAGCGCGGACCCGGACTGGTTCATCACCATGGAGTTGGGAAGGTACGGCAATTCAACCGGAGCAGGCGTTCCACCGACAGTCAGGTCGTATTCGGAGAAATACTTCGATTGCGAGGAGGCCATCCAGATCTGATTGCTGCTGACTCCGGGTGAATTCACCGTGACGATATTGCCGCTCACCGGCATCCCGTTGCCCAGGGTCCCGATCAGATTCACAGGCGCGGGATTGCAGCTTGGCGGCGTGCAAAGGGCGGTCACGCTCGCATGGCTGGGGAATGTTGCCGTCACCAGGCCCGTGCTGCTTACGCTCAGGTTCTGCGGTTCGGTGGAGCCATACGTGAGTGCCAGGCCGTTGATGGTCGCGCCACTTGTGTCGGTTACGTCCGCCACCACCGTCTGCGGCGAGCTGGCCGTGACCGTCGCCGATGCGGCGCCATTGATGCTCAAGCTGATGCTGGCTGGCGGGCACGTTGAAAAATAACCGGCCGCCGACGTCACTTCCGACGTGGTTGCATTGATGACTGTCGAGCCGGGAAGATTGGCCGTGGCTGTACCGTTCGGGTTGGGCGTGGAAGTCGAGCTGGTTCCAGTTACCGGATTTGCGTTTGTTGGGTTCGTCGTGTTGTTGATCGTCACCACCGACGCCGTAACCGGGTTATAGGTGATCGTCCCCACGTTCGCACTCGCACTCGTGCACGAGATCGTGCTGGGACTGCACAGAGTGATTCCCCCGGGCCCGGTGACCGTTGTCTCCGCCAGCAGAGAAGTGGAAAGCGTCTGACCCTGCGATATGCAGGCCGTCTGGTTCGGAATCGTCATCGATGTGATGGGCGGGTGCACATAGATGTTGACCGGGTTGCTGGTGACAGCCGCGCCCGTAGCCGTAATCTGCACGGTGCCGCAGGTTGTTGGTGTGCATCCCGAAAAGGAGGACAGTGAAGAACCGGCCGGCGGCGTGCAGATGGTGAAATTGGTCACTCCCCCCGGGCTGTTGCGGTTCCATGTCCCCGCGCAGATGATGCCGGTCGGCGAGACGTCGGCCAGCAGCAGGTTTGAGCTCGCGTAGGTGTATTTGCTCACGCTCGCAGTGCCGCCGTTGCAGTTGTATGCCGTGGGCGACCCGATGTTTCCGGTCTGTCCCCATGCCAGCGATAGCCCCGTAGTCTCCGGTTGCAGCGTGATGTACACGACCTGACTGGTCGTAATGCCGTAGGCGTTGCCGTTTTTAACGCAGTAATTGTTGGGATTGCGGCCACAGCCCGTGATGGAAAGACCAACCGGAAGCGAACACGCAAAAACGACTACAAAAGCAAAGAACCGCCGCATGAAACCTCCCCGTCTGAGCAGTCCAGCCGCTTAGACGGTCCAAACACAGGAAAATTACGCGTGCGATTCAGAATAACAAAGGACAAGCACAGAGCACAGCCGCTCGGCCCGCCGGATCGCGACCCTCCAGCGATGCAGCGGCTCCGGTAAGCCGTCAACGTGAGCGCACCGGCGACAAGAATTCGTTGATTCGCTAACCCCTTCAGCGCTCACCGTTGTTCCGCTGGCCGCTTCTTCGCCGGTCGGCTCCTCGCTGCCTCACGGCATATACTCCTCGAACCATCCCAGCGCCCGCTCCAGGACATCGCGCCGATGCTCGGGATTCACAAATCCGTGTCCCTCGTTGGGATACACCACGAGTTCCGTGGGGTCGCCCAGGTCGCGCAATGCGTGCCAGAACTCAAACGACTGAGGCGCCGGACATTCGCCGTCGCGATCGCCCACCACCACCAGCGTCGGCGTCTTCACGTTTTTGATGTAGTTAATCGCCGACATTTTGGCGTACACCGCCGGATCGTCATAAACCGACGCTCCAAAAAACGGAATCATCCACTGGTCGATCGAATTCTCGCCATAATAGCTCTGCCAGTTGGAAATCCCGGCCCCTGCGACGGCTGCCTTGAACCGATGCGTTTGCGTTACCGCGAACATCGTCATGAAGCCCCCATAGCTCCAGCCCGTCAGGCCCACGCGCGCATCGTCGATCGAATACTTTTTCTCTACCGCATCCACCCCGGCCAGGATGTCGCGCAGGTCGCCATAGCCAAAGTCCCTGCGATTGGCCTCTGTAAACTTCTCGCCCTCGCCAAAACTGCCCCGCGGATTCGGCATCAGCACGAAGTAGTCCAGCGCCGCAAACGGAACCGGGCCGAATCCCGCGCCGGGCCAGCGCGGCACCACGGCCGCGGAAGGCCCGCCATGGACCTCTACAATCAGCGGATACTTCTTCGCCGCATCGTAATGCTCCGGCAGCAGCAGCCATCCCTGCACGTGAAAGCCTTCGTTCTCCCATTCCACCGATTCGGCCTTGCCCCACATCGGTTTCGCCGCATCGTTGATGTGCGTAATTTGCCTCAGGCTCATCAACTCACCGGCCCATACTTCCGGCGGGCTGTCGAACGACGACCGGATCAGCGCAATGTTGTTCGTGTTGGACGTGGCCACGCTCATCGCCAGCCCTCCGGCCCCGACGGAGCCGGGCAACGTCAGATTGAAGTCCGTGGATTCCTGATGATTCGTAATGTCGTAGACAAAAAGGTGCGACGATCCACCCTTGATCTCCGCGATCCCCAGCGAATCCTTGTCAAGCCAGACAAACCACGCTGGCGTGGCCGCGCGATCCGGCGTCACGTCCTTCGGATCCCCGCCCGCAGCGGGCATCACGTAGATGTCCCCGCCCGTCGACCCCTGATCCGACATCAGCCCGCCGATGAACGCGATCTGCTGTCCATCCTGCGACCATCGAGGAACCGCAATTTGTAATCCATGCAGCGGCCCATCCACCGACGGCGGGTCCAGGATGGCCGTCGGCTGTCCATCCACCGGCTGCGTGTACAGTTTTGCCACCCACCAATTGTTCTCGCCCGGCGGCGGCGCGGCCACATACGCGAGCTTTTTGGAATCGGGCGACCAGTCAAACTCGAACACGTGCAGCTTTGCCGGCGTGATTTGCGTGAGTTGCCCGCTCGCGGCATCCACGGCCGCCACGCGCTGTACCTCCAGTCCCTCCACGCCGATCACTCCCGACGGCGGTTTCTCCGCTGCCAGCGCACCCGATGGCCGGGTCGCCCCTTCCACATAAAGGAAGCTGAGACTCTTGCCATCCGGCGACCACTGCATCTCCTTGGCGAAGCCGTTCAGTTCCGCGAGTTGGTGCGGCGCCGCCGAGCCGGCGGGATCTGCGAGATAGATGGCCGTTTTGTGATCGGCATTGCAGTCCGAGAAGAACGCCAGCTGCCTTGAATCCGGCGAGAACACGGCATTGCTCTCCTGGCCCTTCCCATCGGCCGCACACGCCGTGATCCGCCTGGCCGCCGATGGATTATCCAGCGGAGCCAGCTCAATGTCCGAGCCGCCGCGCCCGCCCACGTTCCACACGATGAACTTGCTATCGGGCGACAGCGCCGTCTCGCGAACCATCTTTACGTGGTTCAGCGCATCCAGCAACTGTCCAATGCGCGGATCATGCGCCGGGGTGCTCGGCTGGGTCTGCGCAAACGCCGGTGTGACCAGAATCAGCCCTGCGCAAAGAGCCAGGCCCGGAAGAACGGAGCGATATTTTGTCATGGGCGCTTTTATATCAGGTCCTGCCGTGAAACGGCCAAACGGCTATCGATCGGCCACGCCAGTATCATTCCGATATGGCGATCATCCGCCCCGCCAAATTCGGTGGCGAACACGACGACGCCGAGCTCTGCCGGACACTGATGCGCGAGTACGCGCGGTTTCTGAACGACTCGGTCGGCGGCGAGCATATCTGTGTCGAAAGCCTCGAAGAAGAACTCGCTGGCCTGCCCGGAAGCTATGCCGAACCCGCGGGCGGCGTGCTGCTGGCTTTTGAAAGCGACACACCTGCGGGATGTGTGGCGCTTAAACCTCTGGAACTGGCCCAACCCACGCGCCCCGGCGAACGCGCTTGCGAAATGAAGCGCCTCTGGGTACGCCCCGCGCAGCAGGGAACTGGCCTTGGCCGCAAGCTCGCCGAAGCCGTGATCGAAGTGGCCCGGCAGCGCGGCTACACCGCCATGTATCTCGACACCATGCCACAATCCATGCAGGCCGCTTACCGGCTCTACAGCTCTATGGGCTTCACCGAGGTTGTGCGCTACAACCAGAACCCGGTGCTCCGCCGGACGGACTCACTGGAAATCGCGTTTCTGCGCAAGGAACTCTGATGGGAGCTCAACTGCCCGTCCTGAATCGCTCACGCCACGCGCATGAAGGCTTCCAGGCCGCGCGCGAACTGGAATCGAGGCTCCGCGCCCGCGTTCGCGGTGAAATCCGCTTCGACAAAGCCTCGCGCGCCCTCTACGCCACCGACGCCTCCAACTACCGCCAGACCCCCATCGGTGTGGTTCTCCCGCGCGATGCCGACGACGTCGAAGCTACGGTTGCTGCCTGCCGCGAGCTCGGCGCGGCCATCCTGCCGCGCGGCGCGGGAACCAGCCTTGCCGGCCAGTGTTGCAACGTCGCCGTCGTCCTCGACTTCTCGAAATACATGCGCCGCCTCATCTCCCTCGATCCAGACCAGAAAATCGCCGTCGTCGAGCCCGGCATCGTGCTCGACCGCGTCCGCGAGGCCGCCGAACAGCACCACCTCACGTTTGCCCCCGATCCCGCCACGCACAGCCGCTGCACCATCGGCGGCATGATCGGCAACAACTCCTGCGGCACGCACAGCGTCATGGGCGGCCTCACCGCCAACAACATCCGCTCGCTCGAAATCCTTCTCTACGACGGCACTCGCATGACCGTCGGCGCAACCACCGGCGACGAGGTCTCGGCGATCATCGCGCGCGGCGGCCGTCCCGCGCAGATCTATGCCGGCATGCGCCGTCTGCGCGACGAATATGCCGGCGAAATTCGCCGCCGCTTTCCCAATATTCCGCGCCGCGTCTCCGGCTATAACCTCGACGAGCTGCTGCCCGAGCGTGGCTTCCACGTCGCCCGCGCGCTCGTTGGCGGCGAAGGAACCGTCGTGACCGTCCTCAGCGCGACCCTGGACCTGATGCATAGTCCGCCTTGCCGTCGCCTCGCGGTCCTTGGGTTTCCCGACCCATTCCTGGCTGCCGACGCCGTTCCCGCGATCATCCGCCACGGCCCCATCGGCCTCGAGGGCATCGACGCCATGCTCCTCGACTTCATGCGCCGCAAGAACCTCGCCGTCGACGACCAGAAGCTGCTGCCTGCGGGCGGCGGTTTTCTGCTGGCTGAGTTCGGCGCCGAGACCAACCAGGAAGCCGAGGCGAAAGCGCGCGATCTTCTCGCAGCCTCGTCCCGATTTCCCGGCTCACCCACGGGCCGCGTTTACACACCCGGCGAGGCCGCCCGCATCTGGTACATCCGCGAATCCGCCCTCGGCTCAACGGTCTTCGTTCCCGGCGAGCCCCACGGCTGGGAAGGCTGGGAAGACGCCGCCGTTGCCCCTGACCAACTCGGCTCCTGGCTGCGGCAACTCTGGGCGTTGATGAAGAAGTACGGCTATCGCAGCCCCATGTACGGCCACTTCGGCCAGGGCTGCGTGCACACGCGCATCAATTTCGATCTGGAGAGCGAGCCCGGCATCCGCAAATTTCGAGCCTTCCTCGACGATGCAACCGATATCGTCATCGCCCATGGTGGTTCCATCTCCGGTGAGCACGGAGACGGCCAGGCGCGTGGCGCGCTGCTGCCGAAAATGTTTGGCCCCGATCTGATGCAGGCCTTCCGCGAGTTCAAAGCGCTCTGGGATCCCGATAACCGCATGAACCCCGGCAAAATGATCGCGGCGATCGGCGCCCCGGGAACCGCAGACGGCGCAATCTATCAGCCCGACGAGGATCTCCGCCTCGGCGCTGGCTACCAATCGAAACGGCCCGCAACCTTCTTTCAGTTCCCCGACGACCACGGCTCCTTCGGTGAAGCCACGCTGCGCTGCGTGGGCGTCGGCGCCTGCCGCAAAGAAGGACCGGGGACCATGTGTCCCAGCTATATGGCGACGCATGAAGAGCAGCACTCGACGCGCGGCCGCGCCCATCTGCTCTGGGAACTCATCGAAGGCAAGGTTCTCGAAACGGATTGGCGCAACCACAGCGTGCGCGAGGCCCTCGACCTCTGCCTCTCCTGTAAAGCCTGCAAAAGTGAGTGCCCCGTCAACGTCGATGTGGCCACGTACAAAGCCGAATTCCTGTCCCATTATCACGGCGACCGGCTCCGGAAACCGCAGCACTACACCTTCGGATTCATGGATCGCCTTGCGCACATTTCTTCGCTCCTCCCGGGCGTCTCTCCACGTATCGCCAACGTTGCCCTCTCGATGCCCGGCATTTCTCATGCCATCAAAGCTGCCCTCGGTGTGGCGCAGCAGCGCAAGCTGCCGCGATTCGCTCCGCGCAGCTTTCAGCATGAGTGGCAGCGAAGTTCCCGTGAACGGCGCGAAGCGCATCTGCCTGAATGGCCAGCCCTTCTGTGGCCCGATACCTGGAACAACTACTACCACCCGCAATCCCTCCATGCGGCGGCTCAGGTCCTTGAACGTGCGGGATTCACCATCGAGGTCCCGCGCCAGCATGTTTGCTGCGGCCGTCCACTGTACGACTTCGGGTTTCTGAAGCAGGCACGCGAATATCTGACGAGAATCCTCGAACAGTTCGCCCCGCAAATCGACGCCGGTCTGCCCTTCGTCTTCCTCGAGCCGAGTTGCGCCAGCGTCTTCCGCGATGAACTCGTAAACTTCTTCCCGCCGGATTCGGAGAACGGCCCGCGCGCCCAGCGCCTCCGCTCGCAAACCCTCCTCCTCAGTGAATTCCTCGTTCGCCACGCGCCGGATTACCAGCCCGCGCAGCAGCCGGGCCGCAAAATCCTCCTTCACGGCCACTGCCATCACAAATCCGTGATGAAGATGACCGACGAAGTCGCAATCCTGCGCCGCACCGGCGCAACCGTCGACCTCCTCGACTCCGGCTGCTGCGGCATGGCCGGTCCCTTCGGCTTCGAACGCGAAAAGTTCGCCGTATCCCAGGCGATTGGCGAGCGTGTACTCCTCCCCGCCGTCCGCGCTGCCGCGCCCGATATCATCCTCGTCGCCGACGGCTTCAGTTGCCGCGAGCAAATCGCCCAGAACTCGCCGCGCCGCGCCCTCCACTTCGCCGAAGTCATCGCCGCGCCGGATTCCCAAACCGAAGGCAGGACGGCTGCATTGTGAGCCACATTCGCCTTTGCCGCGACGATGAGCGCGATGCGATCTTCAGGATCGTGAATGCCGCCGCCGAAGCGTATCGCCACGTGATCCCCGCAGACCGATGGCACGAACCCTACATGCTCGCCGCGGAACTGGAGCATGAGATCGCATCGGGCGTTGTCTTCTGGGGTTATGACGGCGATGGCGCTCTTGCAGGCGTCATGGGCATTCAAGCCGTCCGGGATGTCGACCTGATTCGCCACGCCTGCGTCCTGCCAGACCGGCAGGGGCGAGGCGTTGGCAGCGCGCTGATGCGCCACCTGCGGGGCCTGAGCACGCGGCAGATGCTGGTCGGCACCTGGGCAGCGGCCGCCTGGGCCATCCGGTTCTATGAACGGCACGGGTTTGCCCACGTCTCGCCGCAGACCAGGGACCGCCCGCTCCACACCTATTGGTCCATCCCGGAACGCCAGGTGGAAACCTCGATCGTGCTCGCGAATCCGCCGCTGCCTGGTTGACAGCGGGTGCAGATCACCATAAGGTAAGAGGCAGATGCAGGTTCGCACCCATCATCGTCATCACCACCATCATCACGTGACGAGCGTGCCGGCGAACTTCCGCATTCCAGGGTAGAGAAAGCAAAACACCAGGATTCGAGAAGAGCCCGCCGGCGCAGAGAGCGCTGACGGGCTTTTCAGTTTTCCGGCCAAAAACCATGAGGAACAAGGATGACTGAACCAACAATCGATTTTGCCAAGATGGATGGCCTTGCGCCCGGTATTGTGCAGGATGCGCGCACCGGCCAGGTCCTGATGCTGGGATTTCTGAATGAAGAGAGCTGGCGCAGGACAAAAGAAACCGGCTTTGTTACATTCTGGAGCCGCACCCGCCAAAAGCTCTGGATGAAGGGCGAAACCAGCGGCAATCGCCTCCGCATTGTCGACGTTTCCACCGACTGCGACCAGGACGCGCTCCTCTTCCGTGTCGAAGTCGAAGGCGATGGCCTGGTTTGCCATGAAGGCACGGTCAGCTGCTTCACGCGCCCGCTGATCGCCGGCGCAGAGGTGCGGGCATGAGCAACAAGCTTCGTCTCGGAATCCCCAAAGGCAGTCTGCAGGACGCCACCATTGCACTCTTCGGACGCGCAGGTTGGAATATTTATGCCGATGGCCGCTCCTACTTCCCCTCGATCGACGACACCGAAATCGAATGCATGCTCATCCGCGCGCAGGAGATGGCCCGCTACGTCGACCATGGCGTCCTCGACGCCGGTCTCACCGGCATCGACTGGGTCGTTGAAAGCGGCCTCGACGTCGAAAGCATCACCAGCCTCGTCTATGCCAGGCAGAGCCGCCGCCGCGTTCGCTGGGTGCTGGCTGTTCCGGAAAACTCGCCATGGCAGCGCGCCGAAGATCTCTCCGGCAAAATCATCGCCACCGAATTGGTCGAAGTTACGAAGCGTTACTTCGCCGGCAAGAACATTCCCGTGAAAGTCGAATTCAGCTGGGGCGCGACCGAAGTCAAGCCCCCGACCCTGGCCGATGCCATTGTCGAAGTCACGGAGACCGGCAGCTCCCTGCGCGCCAATCGCCTCCGCATCATCGACACGGTTATGGAAAGCGAAACACACCTCATCGCCAATCGCACCGCCTGCGCGGATCCCTGGAAGAAACAGAAGATCGATAATCTGGCGCT
>JASHPM010000054.1 GCA_030038115.1 Acidobacteriaceae bacterium
CCACGGCGAAGCCATGGGCCCGCGCCAGATCGAAACGCCCGTCGTGCGCCCCGGCACACCCCAGGGCTCGCGCGAAAACGGCGGCTTCTGGTACGCGCTCAATGGACCCGTTATCCTCGGCCTAGCCACTTTCGATCGCCCTGCGGCAGAAAATCTTCTGCGCCGCATGACCTTCGCCAACTACGCCCGCCAGTTTCCCGATTACTGGACCGGCCAGTGGAGCGCCTCCGACTCCCTCGACTCCTCGCTCCTGAAAACCAACGGCCTCTCTTCGGGAATTCCCTGGTGCGCCCATGCCCACGCCTGGCCGCTCTACTGCTGGCTCCGCCTCCGCGAATCCCAGCGCGAAGACCAACACCCCGCCTGACCACGGCTCTCCCGCTTCCAGCTTCCTGCTTCCAGCTCCCGGCTGTTGTGTATCCTGTCTTCACGTCGCCGTCGGATCCCCTCGCTCCGTCGAATCTCCGCGCGCGCGATGCCTTGCACGGGGCCGCAAATCTTGACCATCACCCACCGTTCCGGCACGGCGCGCCGCTCTCGTCTCCTCGTTCAGCTCTTCGGTTATATCGCCGCCGTCCTCCTTCCCTGGATCGGCGTCGTCTTCAGCATTCGCACTCCCGCGCTGCACGGTACTCCCCTGGCGCTCAATTTCGTCTTTGTCGCCGGCATTACTCTCTCCACCAGCCTCGGTCCGGGACTCCTCTCCGTCCTCCTCACCGCCCTCTTCTTCAATCACCTCGCTCTCGCCCACAACTCCCTGCTCTCCCTCAGTTCGCGGTCGCTCCTCTACAGCGCCATCATTCTCGCCGTCGGTTTTCTGATCGCCTTTCTCTGCGAACGCCAGCGCGTCACCGGCGGTCGCCTGCGCGCCGCTCTCACCTCTCTCCAGGTGCGTACTGACTCCCTCACTGAAGCCCAGCAGGCCAGCAACTCCGCCGCGTGGATGTACTCGCTCGACGATGGCCGCCTGCAATGGGCCGTCGGTGGCGCGCGCGTCTTTGGCCGCCCCTTTTCCGACGACGACCCCCTCCAGGATGCTCTCAGCCTCATCCTCGATGAAGATCGGGACCGCGTCCTTCAGGAATACGCCGCCGCCATCGCCGCCAGCCACTCCTTCCAGTCGGAGTTTCGCGTGTGCTGGCCCAACGGCGATATCCACTGGCTGGAAAGCCGCGGCAACCCCTCCCTCGCCAATCCCAGAATCTGGCACGGCGTCACCCTCGACATTACCGATCGCAAGAATGCCGAGTTCGCCCTCGTCCGCTCAGAAAAGCTGGCCGCCGTCGGCCGCCTCTCCGCCACCATCGCCCACGAAGTCAACAACCCGCTTGAGGCCGTCACCAACCTCATCTATCTCGCCCAGTCCGACCCTCTCCTCCCCCCCGAAGTCAAAGCGTACCTCGAGCGCGCCGATCAGGAACTCGCCCGCCTCGCCTCCATCGCTCGCCGCACTCTCACCTTCGTGCGCCCCAAATCCTCCCCGGGGCCCTTCAACGCCATCGAGATTGTCGAAGGCGTCGTCGACATGTTCCGGCCCCGCTGTGCCGCGCGCGGCGCGCAAATACGCGTTCGCTGCAACGCCGAACTCACCCTTCCCCTGCCCGCCGACGATCTCCGCCAGATTCTCACCAACATCGTCTCCAATGCCTGCGACGCGCTTCCCTCTTCCGGCGGCATCATCGAAATCGAAATCGTCCGCCACGACAAAACCGCCTCCATCTCCGTTCGCGACAATGGCCTCGGCATCGCTCCGGAAAACCTGTCCCGCGTCTTCGATCCCTTCTTCACCACCAAAGATGACGTCGGCACCGGCATCGGCCTCTGGGTCACCAAAGACCTCGTCGATAAAAACGGCGGCCGCATCTCCGTCCAGACCCGCTTTCTTCCCCCCGGCTTTCGCACCATGTTTCGCGTCGAATTCCTCACCGACTAACCGCTTCGCTTCGCAAATCCCCGCTTGCGCCCACCACCCTTTTCCTGCATCATTTTCAGATTCCGAACGACCCCGGAAGCATTCCTGACTGCGGGGTTTGCCGTTGTGCCCCGCTCCGGGTGTGATCATCTAACCAGGAAGAACCATGCGCACCATCACCCTCGAAGAGCACATCTCCACACCCGCCTTTCTCGATGCGGTCGATGCCCACTCCCAGCGCGGCCTCGCCAACGAATTCATTCGCCGCGTCCGCGCCAAACTCATCGATCTCGGCGACGGTCGCCTCGCCGACATCGACGCCGCCCGCATCGACATGCAGGTGCTCTCACTCGCCGGCGGTGACATGGACAAGCTTGACTCCGCCACCGCCACTTCCCTCGCGAGCGACACCAATGACATTCTCGCCGCCGCCGTCGCCTCTCACCCCGGCCGCTTCGCCGCCTTCGCAACCTTAAATCTTCAGGATCCAGAAACCGCCGCGCGCGAGCTCGACCGCGCTATCCGTCAGCTGAAATTCGTCGGAACCATGGTCAACGGCACAACCGGTGGCCTCTTTCTCGACCACCCCCGCTTCACACCCTTCTGGGAAGCCGCCCACTCCCTCGGCGCGCCCGTCTATCTCCATCCCGCGCCGCCGCCGGCGCCCGTAATGCAGGCTTACTACAGCGGACTACCCGAAGACCTCGGCTTTATGCTCTCCACCGCCGGCTGGGGCTGGCACGTCGAAACCGGCATGCACGTTCTCCGCCTCATCGCCTCCGGCCTCTTCGAGCGCTTCCCCCGCCTCCAGCTCATCATCGGCCACATGGGCGAAGACCTGCCCTACTCCCTCGCCCGCGCTGACTCCGTCCTCTCCCGCAGCCGCCACCAGCTCAGCCGCGGCTACGCCGAAACCTTCCATGCGCACGTCCACATCACCACCAGCGGATACTTCACCACCCCGCCGCTTCTCTGTGCGCTTGAAGTCGTCGGCGCCGATCGCATCCTCTTCTCGATTGACTACCCGTTCAGCCCCACCGAAATCGGCCGCCGTTTTCTTGACTCGCTCGCGCTCAGCCCCGCCGACCTCCACAAAATCAGCCACCAGAACGCCGA
>JASHPM010000416.1 GCA_030038115.1 Acidobacteriaceae bacterium
GTTTAGCTGCGGCTCGTGGTTACCTGTTCGTAGACGGCAAGGTAGGATCGGCCGGGTTGGGACCAGGAGTGATCCTGGGACATGGCGTTGCGCATGAGGGTTTGCCAGGAATCCTTGTCGGGGAAGATGGCGAGGGCGCGGCGGATGGCGGCGAGGAAATCCTGGGGATCGAGGCTGTGAAACTTGAAGCCGGTTCCGGAGCGGGATTCGGGGTTCCATTGCTCGATGGTGTCTTCGAGGCCGCCGGTTCCGCGCGCCACGGGGATGGTTCCGTATTTGAGCGCGCAGAGCTGGCCGAGGCCGCAGGGTTCGTAGCGGGAAGGCATGAGGAACAGGTCGGAGCCGGCCTCAACTTTATGGGCGAGGGTGGTGTCGTAGGCGATGCGCACGGAAATCCTGCCGGGGTACTTTGCGGCCAGGGAACGGAGGAGGTTTTCGTAGTACTCCTCGCCCATGCCGAGCAGAACGAGCACGACGTTTTCGCGGGCGAGGGGCTCGGCGATCTGGCCGAGGAGGTCGATGCCCTTCTGGGTGGTGAGGCGGGTGACCATGCCGAGGACGGCGGTGGAGTCGTCGATGGGCGCGCAGCCGAAGGCGTGGAGGAGGTCGCGGCGGCACTCGGATTTGCCGGCGAGATTGCCGGGCGTGTAGTGGGCGGCGATGTTGCCGTCGTGGGCAGGGTTCCAGGTGTCGTAATCGAGACCGTTGAGAATTCCGGTGAGGTCGGCGGCGCGGCGGCGGAAGACGGCGTCGAGGGTCTGGCCGTATTCGGGGGTCTGGATCTCCTGAGCGTAGCGGGGGCTGACGGTGGTGAGGCGGTCGGCGTAGACGAGGCCGGCCTTGAGAAAGTTGAACTCGCCATTGTGCTCGGCGCGGTCGGCGGTGTAGATGTCCCAGGGAAAGAGGAGGCGTTCGACGATGGAATTGGGGTAGCTGCCCTGATAGCCGGCGTTGTGGACGGTGAGCACCGCGCCGCGATTGCGCTGGAGGGGATCGAAATAGTAGAGGGTGCGCAGATAGGCGGGCAGCAGCGCGGTATGCCAGTCGTGCGCGTGGAAGAGGTCAGGGGGGCCGAGCTGTTTGCTGGCTTCAAGGACGGCGCGGCAGAAGAGGGCGTAGCGCTCCCAGTTGTCCTGGTAAGGGCCGGCAGCGGTGCCGTAGAGGAACTCGCGGTCGAAGAGCTCGGGGCAATCGACGAAGTACATCTGGACGCCGTCGTGGAGGCCGCCGTCGAGGATGGCGGCGAAGCGGCTGTAGTACTGGAAGGGGATGGTAATGCTGCGAATGGCGAAGTGCTTGTCAGGGGTTTGCTCGCGGGCCTGGTCGCGGACGTATTCACGGACCTGGCGATAGTACGGGATGTAGACGGTGACCTGATGACCGAGGGTGGCGACCTGGCGCGGGAGGGCGCGGATGACTTCGCCGAGGCCGCCGGTTTTAGCCCAGGGCGCGCATTCCGACGCGGCATAAACAATGTGCATGCGAGGCTCCGTTGGGGTGTTAACTGCGAAGGAACCGAAAGCTGAGGATAAACCGTCGGCGCGGATCACGTCTCCGGGGCGAGTTGGAGGGAGAGAGGGGAAAGGATGGGGCACAATCAGTGTGATGCGGCAGCGGCCAAAACTGGGACAGAACTTTCTGGTGAGCGCGACGGCGCAGGCGGCGATTGTGGAAGCGCTGGGCGATGTTGCGGAGCGGAAGGTGGTGGAGATTGGGCCGGGGCGGGGCGCGATTACGGCGCTGCTGGCGAGCCGCGCGCGCAGGCTGGTGGCGATCGAGCTGGATGGGGGGCTGGCGGCGCGGCTGCGGGAGCAGTTTGCGGGGCGGGGATCGGTGGAGGTGCTGGAGCAGGATGTGCTGGAGGCGGATTTCGCGGCGCTGCGGGAGAGAGGAGGCAGAAATGCTGACGGCCCGGCAGAGAAGGTGCTGGTGGTGGGGAATCTGCCGTACTACATCACGTCGGATATTTTGCTGCGGCTGTTCAGGTTTTCGGGAGCAGTGGAGCGGGCGGTGGTGATGATGCAGCGGGAGGTGGCGGATCGGGTGGCGGCGGGGCCGGGGACGCGGGACTATGGGGTGCTGTCAGTGACGGCGCAGATGTATGCGCGGGTGGAAAGGCTGCTGACGCTGCCGCCGGGAGCATTTTCTCCGCCGCCACAGGTGCATTCGACGGTGGTGCGGCTGACGATGGCGCCGCGCTTCGAGGAGCTGGGGGTTGAGGCGGAGGGGTTTCTGGCGTTTGCACGGAGTTGCTTTGCGCAGAAGCGGAAGATGCTGGCGAAGAATCTGCGGAACGCGGGGTTTGCGGCGGGTACGATTGCGGCGGCGATGGAGGGGTGCGGAATTGCGGCGACGGCGCGGGCCGAGGAGGTGGGCCTGGAGGCGATGGCGGGGTTGTTTCGGCGACTGAAGGCTGATCCGGAAGGAGACTGCCGAGCCTGATTGCCGGTGGCGGGTGCTCAGTGGGTCTTCACGCTGCCGTCGGGCTGGTGGGTGATGCGGCGGAAGAGCCACGACAACAGGCCGGCAGCAAAGGCCACCAGGGCGACCCAGCGGAAGATGTCGACGAAGCCCCAGAGGAGGGCCTGGCGCTGGAGCAGCATGTACATGGTGGCGAGCGCGGCAGGCTGGCCCGCAGCAGGGCCGAGCTGGCGGGCGAAGTACGCGGCCATCTGGTGGGCGTGCTGCTCGAACCAGATGCCGTTGAGCGGCACCGAGGCGGCGATGCGGGTCTGGTGGAAGGCCATGCGGCGGGTGAGCATGGTGGCGGCCATGGAAATGCCGATGGAACCGCCGATGTTGCGCAACAGGTTAAAAATGCCGGAGGCGTTGCCCATCTGCTCGTTGGTCAGCGTCGCAGTGGCCATGTAGCCGACGGGCACGAATACAAAGCTCAGCGCGAAGCCGGTCATGACGATGGGGAGGAGCATAGTGGTGGGACCGATGCCGACATTGATGCGGGCAAAAACGATGGAGAAAACGCCGACCATCATAAAGCCGGTAAACAGCAACCAGCGGTTATCCACTCTGTGGCTGATGAAGCCCATAAGGGGCAGCCCCAGCATGGACCCGATGCCGCGCGGGGCGACGACGATGCCCGCAGTAAGCGCCGTATAGCCCAGAACCTCCTGGTAGAAGAGCGGCATCATGGCGACGGTGATGTAGATGGTGAACCCGAGCATGAAAATGAGCAGGCAGCCAACGCCGAAATTGCGATTGCGCGCGAGAATGCGGAGATCCACCAGGGGTTGTCGCGCTCGAAACGAATGCCAGACGAACCACACGAGGGAGACGACGAGGATTGCGGCCGCCCAGCGAATCCAAACGGCGCCGAACCAGTCGTCTTCCTGGCCCTTGTCGAGGATCACCTGGAGGCAGCCGCTCCACAGGCAGAGGAGGCCGAAGCCGAGGTTGTCGAA
>JASHPM010000417.1 GCA_030038115.1 Acidobacteriaceae bacterium
GATTCCGGGCGTGGGCAAAAAGCTGGCCGAGCGGCTGGTGGTGGAGCTTAAAGAGAAATTGGAAGACCTGGCGGTCGCGGCTCCGGCGGCGCAGCCGGTGGCACCGGCGGCCGAGGACGTGCTGTCGGCGCTGGTGAACCTGGGCTACCAGCGGCCTGCGGCGCTCAAAGCGATCGAGACGGCGGTGGAGAAGAACAAGGCGGCGGGGGACAACTTCGATGAGTTGTTCAGAGGGGCGCTCAAGGTGATTCGATGAGGCAGCCGGTAGCCAGTAGCGAGTAGCCGGTAGCTCCCTACTCGATCACGGCCACCTTCGCGCGCTTGCCGACGCGCACGGTAAGGCGGGCGGGCCGAACCACCGTGATCGTCCTGTCCGTGCGTTTGCAGCCCTCAATTTCGACTCCTGCGTCAACCTGCCGCTCGCCCGCTGCCCGTGATTCTGATATGCCGAGTCTTACAAGCAGCTTCGCGACGTAAACAGGAAATTCGAGCCCTGGATCTTTCCTGAACTTTCCGAGTGAAACCGCATCTGCCACCACGACATCGAGCCAATCGATCCGTATCTCGTCCGCGATTCCAGAGAGATCGCGCTGCTGGAACTGCCGCGCCCAGTTTTCGTCGGCCTGGCGGGCGGCTTCCTCGCTGTGAAAGCCGGCGACGATGGTGCGCGCCAGGCGCTTCTTGACTTCCATCGGGTGGAGCGTGCCGGATACAACGTTGGCGCGCATCTGGTCGATCTCGGACTGGCGCAGATCGGTGAGCAACGTCCAGTAGCGCCACATGAGGTCGTCGGAGATGGACATGAGCTTGCCGTACATTTCCTGGGGCGGCTCGTGGATGCCGATGGCGTTGCCGTAGGACTTGGACATTTTTTGCACGCCGTCGAGGCCTTCGATGATCGGCGTCATGAGGACGATCTGGGGGTCCTGGCCGTAGTCGCGCTGCAGCTCGCGTCCGGCGATGAGGTTGAATTTCTGATCGGTGCCGCCGAGTTCGACGTCGGCGTTGAGGGCGACGGAGTCGTAGCCCTGGGAGAGCGGGTAGAGCAGCTCGTGCAGGGCGATGGGTTTTTCTTCCCGGAAGCGCTTGTGGAACTCGTCGCGCTCCAGCATCTGCGAGACGGTGAACTGCGACGCAAGGCGGATGATGCCCTCAAAGCCGAGTTTGTCGAGCCACTCGGAGTTGAAGCGGACCTCGGTCTTCTCGCGATCGAGGATGCGAAAGACCTGGTCGGTGTAGGTCTTCGCGTTTTCCTGGATTTGTTCTCGCGTCATCGGCTTGCGCGTGACGGAGCGGCCCGAGGGATCGCCGATGAGCGAGGTGAAGTCGCCGACGAGGAAGATGACGGTGTGGCCGAGGTCCTGGAAATGCTTGAGCTTGCGCATCAGCACGGTGTGGCCGAGATGCAGATCGGGCGCGGTGGGGTCGAATCCCGCTTTGACGCGGAGCGGCGTGCCGGTTTGGCGCGATTTTTCGAGACGCTCGCGGAGTTCGGCGACGCGGATGATTTCGGCAGCGCCTTTTTCGAGCAGGTCGAGCTGCTCGTCGACGGGAAGAAAGGAGGCCATTGCTGCTGCCAGTATAAGGTCGGGCTCGGCTCAGGACGCGGTTATGTGCCGGGCTTCGCCGCGCGCAACTCCACGCGCGTGTTTGGAGCGACGCGCAGTGCGCGCGCTGGTCGACCCGGCAGACGCACCGTGACGTGCGATTGCTCCTCACTAATTCCGACGGCCGCGCGCATTTCTCCGCTGCGCGTAGTCAGCAGCCGCACCGCTCCGGAAACCTGCGCGATGCGTCCGCCCGCCAGCCGCATTTCGGCATGGGGTCCGTCATAAATCAGCTGTGCCGTTCCCGCGCCGACCCTTATTGCAAAGCTCGATCGTCCCTGCGCGGTGGGAGGGTGGACATTCCATTCCAGCAAATCATCCTGCTCCCGAACGCCGGAGAGACGCCAGAGGAAATCGAAGAAGACGAGGGCAGCAGGAGAGTAACCGCCGGGATCATCCTCGGTGAATTCGCCGGTGAGCGGATCGAGTTGTTGCCGGAAGATCGCGCTGAGGGCCCCCTGCAGGCTGAAGAGGCGGTTGATGGCTCCTTGTTGGTTGATGGCGGCCGCGCGGAGCAGCGCTTCGATCCAGCGCTGCATCAGGAGGCCCAACTCGGCGGGCTTGCCATAATGCTCCATCCATCGAGGCGCGCGCAGAGCCGTGAGCGCCTGCGCGGCGCCACCCCACGAGTTGCGCGGGACGGGCCGCACGAAGGCAGGATCATCGAGTGCGACGGACGGAAACGGATACGGCGCCCAGAAGGCGTGCGGATCATGAACCTGCTTCGTCCACACGCTCTTGAAGAGCTCCGCGTCGACGACGTGTTCACCGAGTACGCGCAGAATCGCGGTGCTGCGCACGCGCACGAACTTGTTGTCCGCGTCCAGATCGTAGAAGGCACCATCCTGCGGATCGTAGAGCTTGTCGACGATGAGGCGCCGGATGGCTTCAGTGTCTTCCGTCCATCGATCGGCTTCGCTGTTCCTGCCCAGAGCCTTGGCCATCGAGGCCAGCGCCGCACGTCCGCCGTACACCGTCGCGGAAAGGTCCGGACAGAGTCGCGGCAGGCCCTCCGCCTGAGGACATTTGCGTGCATCGCGATCCGGACAGGTGTTGGGAATGCCCTTCCAGCGCGGGCTGTTGTCCTGCCCGGTGTCATAAGTGCAGAAGCCCTCGCAGAGGCCTGTTCCGCGCGTGTTGCGATAGCGGCGCAGCCACGCATCCCAGCGCGCGCAGGCAGTGTAGGCCTTCTCCAGCAGCTCAGAGTCACCCGATTCGCGCGCCAGCTCCCAGGCGGTCGCCGCAATCGGCACCACCATCTGGATCTGGCCGAAGCCCGGAGTATTTCCTCTGACGTTGCAGGGGATCTGGCCATCATCTTTCTGGAGCGCGAAAAAGATCAGGTGATTGTTACGTGCTACGCTGCGTGCGATCTCCGACCCGAGCGCTCCATAGACAGCACCCTCCTGCGGCGCGCACTCCATCCAGACGCCGTTATAGACACTGCCTTCGATCAGCACGGGGCCGGGATACGCGGGCAGCTGGACCACGTTCCCATGCAACGCCGACAGCGCGGCCTCGCAGACGCGCATCAGATCGGCGTCGTCGCTGCTGAAGACGCGCGAAACGCCTTCACCTTCAGGACCCGAGCCAGGCTTTGCCGCGAAAAGCGGATGATTCGTCAGCGTCAGGGCGGCCGCAAGCGATCCGTGCGCGACGAACTGCCGCCGGTTCATGGATTTCCCGCTGGCGAGGGTTTCGGTCCAGGCATGCGGAATCACCTTACCACTGCTGGCTATCTGCGCGGCACACGCCCGGGTTCCGGCTGCATACGATAGTCTTTATAGGCAATCGGGGAGTGGCGGGTTCGCGGAACCGGCCAGTTCCCCTGCTCGTTTCTATGATGCGGATTGTCTTCGATCTCGGCCTCTTTGGCCTGTTCACCGCGACAATCTCCGCTGTTCTTGCCCTTGCGGGACTTCTGCGTTTTCTCCGGCAAGGCCAGGCGCCAGCCTCTGTTCCATTTGCTCCGCCCGTGAGCCTGCTGAAGCCTCTCGACGGAGCCGAACCGAACCTCGAGGCGCACATCGAATCCTTCTTCAGCCAAAACTATTCGAACTTCGAAGTCCTGTTCTGCGCCCGCTCCGCGACGGATCCGGGCCTTGAGGCTGCTCGCCGCGTTGCTGCGCGTTATCCGCACATTCCTGCGCAATTCCTTTCCACCGGGGAGCAGACCTACATCAACGCCAAAGTGTCGTCGCTCGAGTTGATGGACGCTGCCGCGCGCCACGACATCTTCATCGTTAGCGACAGCGACGTGCGTGTCGCGCCCAACTACATCACCGAGGTCGTCGCGCCCTTTGCCGACGAGCGAGTGGGCGCGGTCACCTGCCTCTATCGTGGCGTGGCCGATCGCGGTTTGTGGTCGAAACTGGAGGCGGCGGGCATGTCGGTGGAGATGACCGCCGGGGTGCTCACCGCGAATCTTCTCGAGGGGATGAAGTTCGCATTGGGGCCGACCATGGCGGTGCGCCGCGGCTGCGTTCAGCAGATGGGCGGCTTTGGCGTCCTCGGTCCCTATTGCTCCGACGATTTTCTTCTCGGCGCGCACGTTGCCGCGCAGGGAAAAGCGGTTGTGCTCTCGCACCACGTCATCGATCACATCATTCTCAACCTCAGTTTCACAGCTTCGCTGCGCCATCAGACACGATGGATGAAGTCCACCCGTTTCTCGCGGCCGCTCGGCCACCTTGGGACGGCGCTCACCTTCAGCGTTCCGTTTGGACTCCTCGCCTGCGCCGCTGCTCTGGCGATGCATCGCCCCGTTATCGGACTCTCGCTGCTCGCCTACAGCATCGTCAACCGCATGATGCTGGCGGCTCTTGTCGGATCGCTTGCGGTGCACGAGCGTCACACGCTTCGCACCATAGTGCTCTACCCCGTTCGCGACTTTCTCGGCTTCTGTTGCTGGGTTGCGAGCTACTTTGGCAGCACGATTCTCTGGCGTGGACGCCGTTATCGTCTTTCGCGTGGCGGCCTGATGCATCCTGTCGGCCCGCATGCGACCGATGAACAAGAACACGCGCTTACCACTTAGAGCACACCCCTTGAGAGCGGCGCCGTGCGGCCACGCCCAACCTGCAAGTGCTATAGCCGTGCCTCGTCACGCGCGCCCTCATCGCGAAGGTGCTGTCTATACTGAGTGCAACCTCGGCAAACAGGATTTTCATGCCTCTTACTCATCTCGACTGGCTGGTTATCGCTGCCTACCTGCTTTTCAATCTGCTTATCGGCGTTTATTACCGCAGCAAAGCGAGCGGTTCGACCGAAGACTTCTTTGTCTCGGGTCGCGACGTCTCCTGGTGGCTTGCGGGCACCTCGATGGTCGCCACCACGTTCGCGGCGGATACGCCACTCTTCGTCTGCGGCCTGGTCGCTACGCAGGGCATCTCCGGCAACTGGATCTGGTGGAGCCTCTGCCTCTCGGGCATGACGACGGTCTTTTTTTTCGCGCGTTACTGGCGCCGCGCCGAAATTCTCACCGACGTCGAGCTGGTCGAGATTCGTTACAGCGGACGACCCGCCGCGTTTCTACGCGGTTTCAAAGCCGTCTATCTCGGTCTGCTGATGAACTGCTTCATCCTTGGCTGGGTGACGCGCGCCATGGTCGACATCATCGCCGTCACGCTGGGCCCGGTGATTGCGCAGGGCCGCGTGCTGACGCTCTCCCTGAGCGGTCATGCGCTGCTGCACTTCACGCTCGGCGAGCCGCGCCATACCGCGCTCTTCATCTGTATTTTCATTCTGGTTCCCTTCACCGGGCTTTACACGTTTCTCGGCGGATTGTGGGGCGTACTGGTCACCGACCTTTTCCAGTTCGTTCTCAAGATGGCCATGATCGTCGTGCTCGCATGGATCGCGGTCGTGCGTCTGGGCGGAATGTCGGCGTTGCGGGTACGGCTTTCGGTTGTTGATGCGGCTACGCGCGCTTCGGGCCATCCTACGTCCAACGTCCTTTCGTTTCTACCCGACTTTCATGCCGGACTCACCACCTCGAATCTCTGGACGCTGCCCCTGCTGACCTTCTTCATGTACATCGGCGTGCAGTGGTGGGCCGCGTGGTATCCGGGCGCGGAGCCAGGCGGCGGCGGCTACGTCGCGCAGCGGATGTTCAGTGCGAAAAACGAGAAACATTCTCTCGGCGCGACGCTCTGGTTCAACATTGCGCACTATGCGCTGCGCCCGTGGCCATGGATCGTGACTGGCCTCGTCGCGCTGGCGATGTATTCCACCAACGGCGGCCTCCATCCCAGCGCCGCATTTACGGCCAATCCGCAGCAGGGTTACGTCATGGTGCTGCGCGATTTCCTGCCCCCGGCCCTGCGCGGCCTGATGATTGCCGCCTTCCTCGCCGCCTATATGTCGACCATCGGCACGCAGCTGAACTGGGGTACGTCTTACCTGGTCAGTGATCTCTACCGCCGCTTTCTGGTGCGGCGTGCAGGCGAGCACCACTACGTGCTGATCAGCAAACTCATCACCGTGGTGCTGGTGCTCTGCAGCGGATACGTCACCAGCCGCCTCACCTCCATCGGCGCAGGCTGGCAGCTGGTCCTGAATCTCGGCGCTGGCACGGGAGCCGTCTACATCCTGCGCTGGTTCTGGTGGCGCATTAATGCGTGGAGCGAAATTTCGGCAATGGTCGTTGCTGCCATCGTCACTGTGTCGCTTTCCCGGGTCCAGTTTGCCGGCAACGATGCAGTAGTCTTCGCCAAGAGCACGCTGATCACGGCCGGCATCACCACGGTTGCCTGGATTGTGGCGACGTTCGTAACACCCGCGGAACCCGATGCCACGCTGCTCGCCTTCTACCGCCGCGTGCATCCCATGGTGCACGGATGGCAGCGTATTGCGCGCGAAGCTCCTGAGCTGCCGCCCGTGCGCGACTTTCGCGCCAACGCTTTCGACACGGTGCTTGGCTGCATTCTCGTTTATGGATGTCTGTTCGGAATCGGCAAGCTGATCTTCGGCGCATGGCTGGTGGCTGCCTCCCTCCTGCTCGCCGCCGCCATCGCGGGCTGGCTCATCTGGTGGGATCTCTCAAGGCGGGGCTGGGAAACGTTGTCGGGCGCAGCCTCTTCGTACGACGTCGAGAAGGCTGCCCACTCTTAGCCAATCCAGAGTTAATCTGAGACAACGCGGGGAACAAGTTTCATCATGCCACGAGCTGTTTCATTTACCGGCGAGTATTTGTCCAGATATCTGGCGGGCCAGAAAAGATGGAATGAGGCAAGAGACTGGCGTGCCAGAGAAACCGAAGCTGGCCGGCCATCCACCTACGGCGATTATTGCCGTGCTCACGGACTGTGCCCGGTCTGCGCCGCAACCGGCATCAGCCTCAACCCCAACGGCAGCGGATTCAAGGCCGTGGGCTGGAACGGGAGTCTCCTGTTGTACGAAGAATGCGAGGCCTGCGGTGGAACAGGGAGAATCATAACCCCCAGTTGACGCGGGCCTCGCCAGGTGCCTGGATTGCAACCAGAGTCACCCCAACTTGCTATTGCCCTCCGTGCACCTGGACTCGAACATAAAAAGAGACATGAACAGCACCGATAGTCTCCCGGCGCATCTCACGGTCCGGGTCCTGTCTCTTCCGTCTCAACCATGATTGATTCGCCCACGTTGACGCTCCGGCTATGAAAACCGCTGTCATCATCGGAGCTGGACCCGCCGGACTGACCGCTGCCCTCGAGCTGCAGCGCCGCTCCGATGTGCGCCCCATCGTGCTGGAAGCAACCAATCGCATCGGCGGCATCTCCTGCACTATCCGCCATAACGGCAACCGCATGGACATTGGCGGCCATCGTTTTTTTTCGAAAGCCGACCGGGTGATGGAATGGTGGACAGAGCTGATGCCCATTGCCTCTACGGAAAACGGCGCCGGCTTCCATACGATCCAGTACCAGAACAAAGAGCGCCTGGTGGCTGCGGGCGCCGATGCCGCTTCCGATCCAGATCTGGTGATGCTGGTAAGGCCGCGCAAGAGCCGTATCTACTTTTTGCGAAGTTTTTTCGATTACCCGCTCGCGCTCAACGCGCAAACGCTGCGCCAGCTCGGCCCCTGGCGCATGTTGAAAATCGGCTTCGGCTACCTGCGCGCGAAGCTTTTCCCGCGCCGCAACGAGAAGACGCTCGAGGACTTTCTTATCAATCGCTTTGGGTCCGAGCTGTACCTGACCTTCTTCAAGTCGTATACGGAAAAAGTGTGGGGCGTGCCCTGCGACCAGATCAGCGCGGAGTGGGGCGCGCAGCGCATCAAGGGTCTTTCCCTGCGCACCGCCATCGCTCACTTCCTCAAAAAGACTTTTTCCCGCAGGAAGGCCGGCGATATCGCGCAGAAATCCACCGAAACCTCTCTCATTGAGAAATTTCTGTATCCGAAATACGGTCCCGGCCAACTCTGGGAATACGTCGCCGATCTTGTGAAGCAAAAGGGTGGAGAGGTTCGCATGGGTTGGCGTGCCGGGAAGATTCGCGTCGAAGGCCATCGCGTCGTTTCTGTCGAAGCGGTTGACGCCCAGGGAGCTGCGCACACCATCCCCGCCGACTATGTCTTTTCCACCATGCCGGTGCGCGAACTGGTGCACAGCCTTGACGTCGAGGTCCCGGCGGAGGTTCGCGTGGTCGCTGACGGCCTGATCTACCGCGACTTCATCACGGTCGGCCTGCTCGTCGATCGCCTTACGGTCACCGAACCCGACGGCGGACCGCTGAAGGACACATGGATTTACATCCAGGAGCCCGACGTGTTGGTAGGCCGTCTGCAGATCTTCAATAACTGGAGCCCGTACATGGTCGCAGACCCGTCCAAGGTCTGGATCGGTCTCGAATACTTCTGCTACGAGACAGACCGGCTCTGGAACATGCCAGACGATGAGATCGCGCGCTTCGCGATCGCCGAGGTTGAGAAGATCGGTATTCTCCGCGCCTCCGACGTTCATGATTCCCACGTCGTGCGCGTGCCGAAGACCTACCCTGCCTACTTCGGGACTTACGATCGCTTCGATGAAATCGTTCGTTATATGGACCGCTTCGAGAATCTGTTTCTTGTCGGCCGCAACGGCATGCACAAATACAACAATCAGGACCACTCTATGCTGACGGCGATGACGGCGGTCGACCAGATCGTCGCCGGCGCCATCAACAAGCCGGCCCTGTGGGAAATCAACACCGAGCAGGAATACCACGAAGAAAAGAAGTAGCTGCGCCAGGATGCAGCAGTGCTGGGCGGCTTATCCTTACTCCCACTGCGTGGTGTGGCGGCGCAGCCACCAACAGGCTGGCGCGCCGCTGTGGGGAAAGAGGGCCCGCGCGCAACTCACCTGGGCGGTTCCCATGTAGTCGTACTCCTGCTTGTTGCCTTTGAGGGCGGTCGACAAATACTCCTCGACCTGCACCGAATCGAATCCCGTTCCTCGTGCCGCGCGAACGCGGAAGATCGCCCAGTCGCTGACCCACAGCACCACAAAAGCGACGAGCACCACTTTTGCTGTCTGCTCCAGAATCTCCAGGATTCGCTTCATTTGCGACCACAGTCCTTACGCTGTGACCCAGGAACCCACAGGCACGGCCGTTCCTCTTCACGTTAAACCCTATACCTTATACCCTAGTTCTATGGACCTCGACTCAATCCAATCGGCGCTGCGCGACGCCGGTGTCGATGCATGGCTCTTCTACGATCATCATCACCGTGACCCGCTCGCCGCAGCCATTCTTGGTCTACCCGATCACGGCCTGGTCAGCCGTCGCTGGTATTACGTCATTCCCGCACAGGGTGAGCCCCGCAAGCTTGTCCACCGCATCGAACCCGGCAAGCTTGATTCGCTCCCCGGATCGAAGGGCGTCTACTCGTCGTGGCAGGAGCTTGAGGCTGGCCTCGAAGCCATGCTGGGACCGTGGAATCGCATCGCTATGCAATACTCGCCTCGCAACGCCATCATGTACGTCTCCATGGTCGACGCGGGTACGGTGGAGCTGCTCCGCTCCATGGGCAAGGAGATCGTCAGCTCCGCCGATCTGGTCAGCCGCTTCCAGGCGGTTCTGACCGAGGACCAGATCGACAGCCATTACGCTGCGCAGCGAGCGCTCGACGAAATACTCTCGGAAGGCTTCCAGGTGATCGGCAGCCGCGCCCGCTCCGGCTCACCCGCCACCGAATACGAAATGATGATGTGGTTCCGGGACGCGATGCACCGCGCCGGCCTGACCAGCGATCACGGCCCCGACGTTTCCGTCGATGAAAACACTTCCGACTCGCACTACGAGCCGGCGCAGGATTCCAGCCGTCCCATTCAGTCCGGGTCGTTTTTGCTCGTCGACATCTTTGCGCGGCTCGATCGTCCTGGCTCCTGCTGGTACGACATCACATGGACGGGTGTTGTCAATCGCGAACCTACCCAGAAGGAGCGTGAGGTGTTCGACATCGTGCGAGACGCGCGCGATGCGGCAATTGAAACCGTGCGTTCCGCCTTCATGGATGGCGGGCGGCCGCTTGCAGGATTCGAAGTCGACGACGCTGCTCGCACCATCATCCGCAATGCCGGCTACGGTCAATACTTCACCCATCGCACCGGCCATAACATCGGCACAGAAATACACGGCAGCGGCGCCCATCTCGACAACCTCGAGACGCACGACGAGCGCCGCATCCTGCCCTTCACCTGCTTCTCGGTCGAACCGGGCATTTACCTGCCGGAATTCGGCGTGCGCAGCGAAGTGAATATGATCACCTCAAACAACCATGCCGTCGTCACGGGGCGAATTCAGCGGGAACTGGTACGAATCTGAACGACGCGCCGGAACGCACCCTCGGCACAGTGGCCATGCTGCTTCCGCGCGCCTCAACCCTGTATATTCGTAACAGATGGCCTCGAAAGCGCAGACCCCAGCACATCCTCAAACGCAGGGCTTCGTTTACTCGGCGCTGATCCTCGGCTGGTTGGTTCCCGGCGCTGGACACCTGCTGACCCGCCACTGGATTCGCGCTCTCCTGCTCTTTGTTGCCATCACGGCGATGTTTGCGCTGGGCCTTGCGATGCAAGCCAAGGTCTATGTTCCCAACACCGGCGATCCGCTGGACATGCTTGGCTTCGCCGGCGACATTGGCGCGGGCGTCCTCTACTTCATCGCACGCATCTTTTCTCTCGGCCAGAGCACCGTGCAGCTGGTCACCGCGGATTACGGCACCAAATTCGTCGTTGTCGCGGGCCTGCTCAACTTCGTTGCCGCTGTCGATGCGCACAATCTCCGCATTGGAAGGAAGGTCTAGGTGCTGGCGCCCTCCCACTTCACGGCGGTCCTGCTCTTCGCCACCTGCACCTCCGTAGTGTTTGGGGTCACGCAGCGCTCCACTCCGCGGTCCATGGTACGTTATGGGATTTACTGCTGGGCCCTCTTCGTCGCGTCGGTCATTGCGGCCAGCTGGCTGATGTGGCTCATCCGGCGGTGACGGCACGAGTCAGGCATTGAGGTAAGCCAACACAGCGCGCACCGCTTCTTCCTTTGCATCATTGAGCGATAAGCCGTGTGGCCGCCGCAGCGCTGCCGCATGTGAGAGCGCCTCAACCATATTGGTCACGACGAAAGCCGCCGAATCAGGATCGTGCCCCTTTTTCAGCCCCTGCCTGGCTGCGATCGCAAGACGAAAGGCGCCGTGCAACCGCACCGCAAAATCGCGTGTCCCACCCGCCCGGTGGGGAACCTGGGACGAAAGCAGGTCGTACAATTCGGGATCCTGCTTGTGCGCGTCCACCATTGCATCCACCAGCGCCCGCATCAGTTCCTCGAGCGATGACCGTGCATGCTGGACCAGAGTAATCTCCACCAGACGATCGATCTGCTCCAGATGGCGCTGATGCAACTCAATAAAGATCGCGCGTTTGTCGGGAAAATACTGGTAGACCGACCCGATGCTGACGCCGGCGACCTCCGCGATGCGATTCGTAGTAACCGCGTTGAAGCCCTCGCGCTTCAGCACCCGAATGACCGCGTCGAGGATCGCCTCGACGGTCTGACGTGCACGCCTTTGCCGGGGCCGCCGTCGAACCAGACCCGCTGCCAGTTTTGTGCCCGTCGCCACCACCAACCAGCATAACCCAAATGTGAGCTACTGTATAACTTTTGTAATGAAACATCAGAGTGGCGCGACATTCCGTTCGCGTCGCAAATGCGAGTAGACAGGCGGGTGTGCCTGCTCTTACGCTTCCCACTATAGTGAGCTTTGCTCATATATGGAAAGGAATACATTACACGTGACATTTCTCATTACCGGCGCGACCGGAGACGTTGGCTCCCGGGTCGCCGACCTTCTGCTGGAGCGCGGCGACCGCCCGCGCGTCTTCGTTCGCGACCTCAACAAGGCCCGCACGCGTTTCGGAGACCGCGTGGACTTCGCCCAGGGCGATTTGTCAGATGCGGCGTCACTTCCAGCGGCGCTCCATGGCGTCGATGCGCTTTTCCTCGTGAACATTGGTCCGGAAATCCCGGCTCGCGATCAGGCTGCCGCCCACGCGGCCCAATCGGCCGGCGTTCGGAGAATCGTCAAGCTCTCTTCGATGGACGTCGAGCAGGGACTCGCGATTGGCGCGTGGCATGAGCGCGGCGAAGCCGCCATTCGCGCCAGTAAGATCCCGTTCGTCTTTGTTCAGCCGACCGGCTTCATGTCGAATCTGCTCGCTTGGTCGCACTCCATCCGCTCCGAGGGCGTGGTTCGCTCTTCCACCGGAAACGGCCGCAGAGCCTTCATTCACTCCGCCGATATCGCCGCAGTCGCCGTCGCTGCATTGACCACGGACGACTACCTGGGACAGTCGTTACCCATCACCGGACCGGAAGCCGTTAGCTTCCCCGAGGTCACTGAACGAATCGCGGCAGCGATCGACAGACCGCTCCGGTTTGAGGCGATTTCCGATGCCGAAGCTCTCTCCCGCTTCTCCGCCACGGGAGCGTCGGCCGCCGAAGTCGACGCCCACATTGCGCTCTGGCGCGCCATTCGGGAGGACCGCCTCGCCGGCGTCACCAGCAATGTTGAGCGAATCCTTGGCCGCCCGCCTTTGTCGCTTGATCAGTGGATCAGCGAGAATACGGCGGCCTTCCGGTGAGCGCACACCGATCACTGCCCCGGCGCTCTGGTTTGAATCGCATACAGCGACCCGCGCGCGCCGATGAACAGCGTCCGCCGGTTCCTGCCGCCAAACGCAAGGCTGCCCGGCCGCTCCGGCACTTCGAGAATGCCTTCCGGTCTGCCGTCGCGATCATAGACGTAGACCTGATCGCCGGCGATGTAGACATTGCCCGCCATGTCGGAGACGACGGATGTGCCACCGCGCTCGGCAAAAAGTCGGGCCGTCAACGTCTCTTCGGGGCCAAGTTGTCCGGTCCATGTGCGGGCATCGTCTTCACTGACGATGAAGTGCTGGTCTCTTACCGCGAACGGCGCCAGCTGCGAGCTCTGCAGCAAAGGTCGCCAGGTTCCTCCAGCCAGGATCGCTGTATTGCTGTCTGGCGCGTAGTAGTAGCCGCGCGGCTGCGGCAGCAGCGCGCTGCGAATCGCGGTGTTGCTGCCGATGCGGTAGGTGTAGCCCTTGTGCTGGAGCAGCCAGTTGAGCTGGATGAGCTCGTTGTGCAGTCCCACCGGCAGCAGGAGCACCGTTCCTGACCTGGGCGTATCCGCACCACTCACCTGCGACACAACGCCGCTGCGAACGTCTACCGCCGACACCGACCTCTCATTGTTGATGGCCAGCAGCGTCGATGGCGCTACAAATCCCAGCACCATGGGCGATTGATCCGTGTGGGCGAGAACCGCCGCTTCTCTCTTGTCCGAATCGTAGCGATAGATCGTGTGCTTCGCCGCATCGCTGAAGTAAATTGCCCCAGTATCGTCCGCTGTCAGTCCCGACGCGTTGCTGAATCCGGTCGCATCCCGTTCGAGACTTGCACCAGGAGGAAATGCGGACGGCAGCGGCAAAGGCGCGCCACGATGCAAATTCCCCTCCAGCGCAAAATGAACGAAGTGGTGCGCGCGCACTTCCACGCGGCTGCCCTGGTCGAAGACGCTGTTGTCGAAGGCCAGGCGCGTCTGGCTGAAAACTTTTACGTCGTCGAAGTTCACCGCCGTCGAGTCGTGGGAGACTACGGCCCAGGGTTTAGGCAGCACGTTGCGCGAAACGCGATACAGGTATGTATTCGCGAACATCACATCGTGCACGGCCTCCAGTTCCACCGCTACCGCATCCGCGCCCTCCGGATTCTCCTCCTCCGTCTGCAGGTCGTAAATCTTCCAGTTCGCCGCGTGATCCAGGCGCACCTCATCGTGCAGATGGTGCTCACACGAGAATTGATAGATCACGCCCGGCGTCTCTGTATCTTCGATCAGCAGCCCGGCTTTCGCCGTGCCTCCATGCGACCAAATCCCGCGCAGGATACCGCCTCCTCCGTCGTGAACCCACAGGCTCGGATATTGCGCGTCCAGCTGCATCGGCGGCCGTTGCGCCGGAGGCAGCGGCGGCGGCGCCATTGGCTCCAGAGCGCGAACATACTCGCTCCTGCCCCGCCAAAAATCCAAATCGTCCAGCATCGATTTCTCGCCAGCCAGCCACTCCACTCCCGCTGCCCTCGGATTCGCGTTGCCGGTCGCGATGCCAATCCCGGTGACGATGTTTGCGCTGCCGCGCGACGCGACGACCAGCGGGATGGGCGGCCCGTCTCCCTGAAAGTGCGGATCGTTGTCCGCCACAATGAATTGTGTGGTAAAGGGGCTGAAGCCGATCAGAACGGTGTTCGCACGCAGATGCAACGATCCGCTCAGCCGATAGAAGCCACTGGGAAAAAACAGCGTCTGATGCGCGTCGATCGCCTGCTGCAGGACAGCCGTGTCGTCCGTGCCGCCATCGCCTTTCGCGCCAATTTCCTGCACATTGACCCAGGACCGCATGGGCGGCAACGCGGGAATGTCACTCGGCGGCGCCGGAGCCAGCCCATCGGTCGCCTGTTCGCGGTGACGCAGCACGATTCCCTGTTCACGCCCATCCGGCCCGATTTCAAGACCGAGCGTGAACCGTGTTTCGTTAAAGAACGGTGTCGTCCTGGGAAGATCGTCGCCTGGCGCGCCCTCCACGAAACGCCTCACCTGTTCACACGCCACGTTCTCGAGGGTGATCTCGTTTCGCAGATTCCTCACCTCGCCGAGCCGCAGCACCGTCTCGGAAATGTTCTTCATCTGCAGGTCCCACCCATACAGCTGTTCGACCTCGCCCTTCGGAATTTCGATCGCCACCGGAACATCCGCGAACCGATCCCGCACCAGCGTGAACCCCGCTTCGTGCGTGCGGATGGCCGCGACCTGTTGCGTGTCAAAGCTCGAATCCATCAGCAGAAACTGCCATGCCGGCGAAGTTTTTCCCGTCACGATTCCGAACTGCCCGCCGTGGATGTGAATGTCACTCGCCTGATTGCCCACCTGCTCGATGGCCGCGCGCGCCGACCCGAGACGAAAGTCCGCATGCGAGACAAAACTGTGCTGCGCTACGTTGAAGCGGATGGCAACCGCCGCCGGATTCCCTTCCCCAATCTCGAAATCTATGTTGGAAACGGCGCTGAAGAACGTAAACTCGCTGGCATCGGCGACGGGCTGGCCCTCCGGCGTGCGCTCGTCGGTGAACCACAGCATGTAGCGATCCGCGCCCTCCTGAAAGCCCGGTGTATTCGCTGCCAGCACAAGCACTGGACGCTGGGCCCCGTAACCGATGAGCCGAATCCCCGCCCATACGTGAATCGTCCGCGTCAGGCGATAGCGCCCCCCGGGCACAAAGACGACTCCATGATGCGTCGTCTCCTGCACCTGATCGATGGCGTGCTGCAGCGCATCGGAATCGTCGGCCTCGCCGTCGCCCAGGGCTCCAAAGTCGTGCCGCGTGAGATAAACGGCGTGCGCATCCTCTGGTCTGACGGGATAAACGGATTGCGACAGGACGGCCGTCGAGCCCAGTGCCGCAAGGAGGCCGGCGAGAACGATGCGACCCAGGGTGAACCTTGCATCTCCGTTGTTCAGGTGAAGAATCGCCTTCACAGTTCCGATACTATCCCTGAGTT